>JAYONI010000001.1:0-21060 GCA_038121265.1 Candidatus Pelagibacteraceae bacterium
TTCCTTATTTTGGATACGCAAGGCAAGACCGCAAGGTTACTCCGAGATCTCCTATCAGTGCAAAATTAGTTGCAAATTTAATTACACATGCGGGAGCTAATAGAGTTTTAACCCTAGATTTACACGCGAACCAAATTCAGGGTTTTTTTGATATTCCAGTAGACAATCTATTTGCAGCTCCAATTTTTGTAAAACATATAAAAAAAAATGTTAAATCAAAAAATTTAATATGTGTCGCTCCAGATGTTGGGGGAGTTGAGAGAGCTAGGGCTATAGGAAAAAGACTAAATGCTGAACTTGCAATTATCGATAAAAGAAGATCTGGACCAGGCAAATCTGAAGTCATGAATGTAATTGGTTCAGTAAAAGGAAAAACATGTATAATTATCGACGATCTAGTTGATAGCGGTGGTACCATTTGTAATGCTGCCGATGCATTAATACAAAAAGGTGCAAAAGAAGTCTTTGCTTATGTTGTACATGCTGTCCTAAGTAAAGATGCTGTCCAAAAAATTCAAAAATCAAAAATTAAACAATTTGTAGTTACCAACTCAATTGACAATCATTTAAAAATAAAGAATACAAAGATAAAAAGCGTAAGTATTGCTCCACTTTTGGCTGAAGCTATCAATCGAATCTCTGAATCAAGGTCAGTTTCCAAGCTATTTAAATAAGATTCAATAATCAATAAACAAAAGAGAAATCTTGAGTTTATTTGCTTCTTAATATACAACCACCTCTTCTATGGATAAAAATTTAGATACATTGCAAGTGGAATTAAGACAAACAAAGTCTAGAGGTGAACTAAATAAGCTTCGTTTGAATGGTTTTGTTCCTGGTGTGTTGTATGGAGACATCGAGCAAAACATAAATTTATCTATTAAAAAAAACTCACTTGAAAAATTATTAAAATTAGGAAATTTCATGAGCAAGGTCATAGATATTAAAGTCGACGGAAAAGATTTTAAAGTCCTGCCTAGAGATATTGAATTTGACAAAGTATCTAATCAACCTATTCATATTGATTTTCAAAAATTATCTGCTGGAACAAAAGTTGTTGTGTGGATTCCAGTTCGTTTTATCAATGAAAATATTTGTCCGGGATTAAAAATCGGTGGAGTGTTAAACATTGTTAGAAGAAAAGTAGAGTTAAGATGCCCTGCGGATCAAATTCCTTCTGAGCTTACAGTAGACTTGTCTCAAAGTGAGATTGGTGAAAGTATTCGAATTTCAAATGTGACTTTACCAGAAAATGTAAAACCAACTATAGATAGAGATTTTATGATAGCAACTGTAGCGGCTCCAACAGTTGTTAAAGAACCTGAACCAGCTGAGGCTGCTGCGACTGCAGATGCTGCTGCGACTGCTGAAGGTGCTGAACCAGCTGCAACTGATAAAGATGCAAAACCTCAGGATGAAAAAGCTAAGGCTGCTGAAGATAAAAAGAAATAGTAAATGTTCTTATTTGTTGGTCTAGGAAATCCAGACCCTAAACATAAAAACAATCGTCACAATATTGGTTTCTTAATAATTGATAACTTAAATAAAAGATTTAATCTCTCAAAACAAAAACCAAAATTCAAAGGTTTGTTAACTAACGGTGAAATTAATAAACAAAAATTAATTCTTGTTAAACCGTTAACCTTCATGAATAACTCGGGAACATGTATTAGAGAAATTCAAGATTATTATAAGATCATTCCAAAAAATGTCTTTGTATTTCATGACGATCTAGATTTAGAGCTAGGAAAAATTAAAGCTAAAATTGGCGGATCAAGTGGAGGCCACAATGGAATAAAATCAATTGAAGATGCAATTGGTTCTAATTTTAATCGAATAAGAATTGGCATAGGCCATCCTGGGGAAAAGAATTTAGTTGATAGTCATGTACTAAACGATTTTTCTGAGGAAGAACTTGAAAAAATAAATTTATCTATTCAAAAATTACTTGATAATGTTCATTTATTAATTGAAAAAAATTTAGATAATTTTTCTAGCAAAGTTAATCTTTAATGAGTTTTAAGTGTGGGATTGTTGGCTTACCAAATGTTGGTAAATCAACTATGTTTAATGCATTAACAAAATCCAAAAATGCCGAGTCTGCTAATTTTCCATTTTGCACTATTGATCCTAATGTTGGAGTAGTTGCTGTTCCAGATGAGAGAATTGATAAAATCAGTGTTATAGCTAAATCCAAAAAAATAATTCCTACTTTAATTACTTTTGTAGATATTGCTGGACTTGTTGCCGGAGCTTCTAAAGGAGAAGGATTAGGAAATAAATTTCTATCTCATATTAGGGAAGTGGATGCAATAGTCCATCTGTTACGATGCTTTGATTCAGATGAAATACAAAACGTTAATAAAACTGTTGATCCAATTAGAGATTTTGAAATCATTGAGACCGAATTAATGCTAGCTGATTTGGAATCATTAGAAAAAAGACTTACTAAAAAAAATAAAAATAATTCTGAAGATGATGACCTGATGAAATTATTGGAAAAATGTTATGAATTGCTTAAAGCTGGAAAAAATCCATACGATCTAAGAAAAGATTTTGATTTAAAAACCATTAAAAGCGCATCCATTCTAACTCTTAAGCCGAAAATTATAGTGTGCAATACAGGGGAAGAAAGTATCAAGGATGGAAATGAATATACCAAAAGGGTGAAAGAAACATTTGCTAATGAGGAGGTAGTAAACATTTCTGCAGAAATTGAACAACAGATTACAGAACTAGGTGAACAAGAAGCAAAAGATTTTATGCATGATTTGCAAATCACAGAAACAGGATTGGATAGAGTTATTAAATCAAGTTACAAAGCTCTAAATTTGAGCACCTATTTTACAGCTGGTCCTGAAGAAACTAGAGCTTGGACCATTCCAATGAACTGCAAAGCGCCTGATGCAGCAGAAGTGATTCATACAGATTTTAAAAAAGGTTTTATTAAAGCTGAAACCATTAGCTACAAAGACTTCATTGAATGTAATGGTGAAGCTGGAGCTAGAGATAAAGGCAAATTAAGAATTGAAGGAAAAGAATATCTCGTTCAAGATGGAGATATCTTACACTTTAGATTCAATACGTGACCAAATTTTCTTTTTAAGTAAATAAACTAAAATAGTTAAAATAAGTAAATAAATTACAGATTTAAAGCCTAATTTTTTTCTCGCTTCTAAGTGTGGCTCAGCTGCCCAAGTTAAAAAAGAAACAACATCTTTGGCCATCTGTTCTTCTGTGGCTTTTGTACCGTCGGCATATTCTACTCCACCACTATTTAATGGTTTTGCCATTCTAATTTTATTTCCAGACATATACTTATTATAGTAAACACCATCTTCTAATTTTATATTAGCTGGAACTTTTTCTTCATATCCCATTAATACTGAGTAAATATAGTCTGCCTCACCAGGTCTAGCTTTAACTAAAACTGACATGTCAGGAGGATATGCTCCTCCATTTGCAGCTCTCGATGCTAATTCATTAGGATAGGGACTTTTAAATCTATCTGAAGGTAGAGCTTTTCTAGTAAACATTTCTCCATCTGCATTCGGACCATCTTGAATTTCATATTGTGCAGCTAAAGCTTTGACCTCTGCCTCAGAAAACTCTGGTCCTCCTGGTTCAGCAAGGTTTCTAAAGCTAACTAAATTCATTGAGTGGCATGATGCACAAACTTCTTTATAAACCTGATACCCTCTTTGTAGCTGTGCTCTATCAAATTTTCCAAAAAAACCATTAAAAGTCCAGTTAGGCTTTAATAAACTTACATTACTTTCTTTTGCTTGTATGGAGCTAGTGGTGCTAAAGATAAAAATAAATGAAAAAATAAAAATAAATTTTAAATAATTTTTCATTTTATTATTTACCAAAAAATTGAAATACTTTAATTTTCCCTTGTTTTTTCCAATCCTCAAATTCATGAATACTTTGTGGCATAGGCAAGGGTTTTTCAACTAATGAAACTAGTGGAGCTAAAATAAAAAAGAAAGCAAACCAAAAAGCAGTACCTATTCTGCCAATTAACAAATAAATTCCTTCCGCTGGTGCGCCACCGATATACATTAGAACAAAAAAATCTAAAACAAATAGAAATACACATTGTTTCCATATTGGTCTAAATACACTTGATCTTACTTTGCTAAAATCTAACCAAGGTAATAAACCCAGAACAGCAATACTACTAACCATTGCAACAACACCCATCAATTTGTCAGGTATACTTCTTAAGATTGCGTAAAAAGGTAAAAAATACCATTCAGGAACAATATGCGCTGGTGTTACCATTGGATTTGCGGGGATATAATTGTCTGGATGACCTAAATAATTTGGCGCATACATCATAACAACTACAAATATTAAAAGGAAAACCAACATACCAACTAAGTCTTTACTGGTCGTGTAAGGTGCAAAAGTTACTGTATCTCTTGTGTCTTTTGGCTCAATGCCTGATGGATTATTAGAACCAACAATATGAAGTGCAATTACATGAAATACTACAACTCCAACAATTAAAAATGCAATTAACCAATGCAATACATAAAATCTATTTAAAGCTGCATCTCCAACAGAATAATCTCCCCATAACCATGTTACAATTGATTCACCAAATAAAGGAATGGCAGAAAAAAGATTTGTAATAACTGTAGCTCCCCAGTAACTCATTTGTCCCCATGGCAAAGTGTATCCAAGAAACGCGGTTGCCATCATTAAGAAAAATATAACAATTCCAATAATCCACATCAGTTGTCGGGGTTCTTTATAAGAACCATAATAAAGGCCTCTAAAGATATGAAGATAAACTGCTATGAAAAAAAATGATGCTAAATTCATATGGGCGTATCGAATTAACCAACCAAAATTTACATCTCTCATAATTTTCTCAACAGACTCGAAAGCATGCTTAGCATCTGGTTTATAATGCATGCCAAGACTAATGCCTGTTAAAATTAACAGTAAAAGACAAATTGTAAGTATCCCTCCGAAACTCCAAAAATAACTTAAAGATTTTGGAACTTGAAAATCCAGGTATTCATGACGAAACATTCTAATAATTGGCAATCTATTATCTATCCAACCAACCACTCCCTTGTAAGGTGATCCACCTACTTTATTGGTATGTACTGGTTCAAATTTTTCTTCAGGTTTAGATGTGTATTCACTCATTTATAAATTATCCTATTTTAATTTTATCAGTTCCGACAAACTCATATTTGGGTACTTCTAAGTTTGTTGGAGCTGGACCCAATCTAATTCTTCCCGATGTATCATAATGCGAACCGTGACATGGACAAAACCATCCATCAAAATTACCTTTTCCTCCAATGGGTACACATCCTAGGTGAGTGCAAACACCTAATACCACAAGCCACTCAGGATTTTTAACTCTTGCCTTATCTTCTTCTGGATCTTTTAAATCTTTTAAATTTACTTTTTGTGCTTTTTCTATTTCTTCTTTAGATCTTCTTTTTATAAATACTGGTTTGCCTCTCCACAAAACAGTTATTTCCTGACCCTCTTTTACTTTTGAAATATCAACTTCAATAGATGCCAATGCTTTAACTGAAGAATCTGGATTCATTTGTGAGACAATGGGCATTACTGCAGCACCTACTCCTACAGCTCCCACTGTCGCTGTAACTGTAGATATAAAATCTCTTCTAGTAGTTTTATTTTTATTGTTGGTATCGCTCATTATTTTAAAAATTAAATTAATAGTTTATATGAAAAACTAATAATATACTTCTATAGCCAGAATGACGCATAAAATAATTAATAATGATTAACACTGCCCTATATCAGCCAGATATTGCCCAAAATACGGCGGCAATAATAAGAATTTGCGCATGTTTTGAAGTTAACTTAGAAATTATCAGGCCTTGTGGCTATTTTTTTGATAAAAAAAAATTAGACAGAATTTATTTAGATTATCTTGAAAATTGTAGTCTTAAGTTTTACGAATCATATGATGAATTTATTCATAGCAAAAAAAACTCAAGAATAATTTTAGCAACAACCAAAACAAACAATGAGTATACAAATTTTATATTTAAAAAAAATGATACAATACTTTTTGGAAGAGAAAGTGCTGGAGTTCCAGAAAGTGTACACAATTCAATCTCTAATAAAATAACAATACCGATGAATAAAAATGTTAGATCATTTAATATCGCTTCTTCTGTAGCAATAATTTGTTCAGAAGTAGTAAGACAATTAAAGTTAACTGTATGAAATCTATCTCTAAGAAAAAAAAAATTGCTACAATTTGGTTTAAAAGTTTAAGAGATGAAATTTGTAATGAATTTTTAAATTTAGAAAAAAAAACTTCCAAAAAGAAAATTCGATTTACAAAAAAAAAATGGAATAAATCAAAAAAAAAATCTGAAGGCGGTGGAGAAATGACTCTTTTGAGAAATGGTAACATATTTGAAAAAGTCGGTGTAAATATTTCTGAAGTAAGTGGTAAATTTGATGAAAAATATAAAAAACAAATACCAGGTGCAGAAAAAAATCCAAATTATTGGGCTGCTGGTATTTCCCTAGTTGCTCATTTTAGAAATCCAAAAATACCATCCTTGCATTTCAATACTAGATATATTGTTACAACTAAGGAATGGTTTGGTGGAGGCATGGATGTAACACCATGCATTCCGGATACTAAACAAAAGAAATATTTCCATAACGAGCTTAAAAAAATGTGTGATCGACACAATTCATTTTATTATAAAAAACACAAAAAAAACTGTGACAGATATTTTTATTTACCCCATAGAAAAGAACCGAGGGGTGATGGAGGAATTTTTTATGACTATTTAAATACTGACAATTGGGAAAAAGATTTTTCTTACACTAAAGATGTTGGTATGGTTTTTTTAAAAATTGCAAAAAATATAATTGAAAAAAAAATAAATCTTCGTTGGAATAAAAAAGAAAAAATTAAACAACTTCACAAAAGAGCAAGATATGCTGAATTTAATTTACTATATGATCGTGGTACCAAGTTTGGCCTTGCCACAGGAGGAAACATTGAAGCTATATTTATGTCTTTACCCCCTCTTGCATCGTGGTAATAATTAATTCATGGAAAAACAACCAATTACAGTTCAAGGATTAGAAAAAATTAAATTAGAACTTGATGAAAGAAAGCAAGTATTAAGACCTAAAATAGTAGCTGCAATTTCTGAAGCAAGATCTCACGGAGATTTAAAAGAAAATGCCGAATATCATGCAGCAAAAGAAGAGCAAGGTCTTAATGAAAAAAGAATCCAAGAATTAGAAACCTCTATAGCTTTGGCTGAAGTAATTGACATCACAAAAATTAAAGCTGATGACAAAGTTATTTTTGCTAGCACAATAATTGTCCAAGATTTAGAAACTGAAAAAAAAAATACTTATAAAATCGTAGGGCGAGATGAGGCTGATGTAAAAAATGGTCTTATTTTTTTCGGCTCACCTCTAGGAAAAGGATTTATTGGAAAAAATAAGGGAGATTTAGTAACAATTGAAACTCCATCAGGTGAAAAAAGTTTTGAAATACTTGATGTTAAATATATTTAATTATCTAAAAAATTAAGAGCCTTTTCATAGTCTAAAGGTAAGAATTTTTCACAATCTGGGTAAATAAAATAGAAAAAATTTCTTACATTTTCATTTTCTAAAATTTTTTTATAATTTTTTGTTAAAATAATTTTTCGTAATTCATTTTTCATTCTATTGCTTTTAATTTTTTTAATTTTTTCTTTATTTTGAAAAAAAGAATTTAAAATATTAGAATTATATTCATGTTTGGAGTATTTTAGAAAAAATCTAAAATATCTTAATACTCTAACAAAATCCTCATTAATACTTTCTTCACAATTTTTAATAAAATTTATTTTTCCATCCAATAAATCACTTTTTCCATTATAAGGATCAAAAAAACATTTATCCTCCTCAGACTGCGACATGTCATAATAAATAGCATTTACTGTAAAATCCCTTCTTTGAGCATCAAGGGGCCAGTCATTCGTAAAAACAATTTTAGCATACCTTCCGTCGGGTTTTACATCTTCTCTTAAAGTTGTAATTTCAAATTTTACATCATTTAATTCTGCAGAAATTAAACCAAAATTCATAAATTTTTTACTGATATTAAATTTATTCTTAGTCAAAATTTCAGATACTATTTCTGGATGAAAAATAGTGGCTAAATCTATATCTGTAATAGGGTGACTTAAAATATGATCTCGAACACATCCTCCAACAAACATGGTAGATGTTTCTAATTTTTTGTTAGGATTTAAAAGTTCACAAACTTGAACTGCCTCAGAAATATGATTTAAATTATCTGACATATTTTCTCTTAGTGGCTGGGGCTCTAGGGATCGAACCTAGGAATGTCGGTATCAAAAACCGATGCCTTACCGCTTGGCTAAGCCCCAATATAAATAGCTATGTAGTAGTTTTGACTACTGCTGTCCAATAACTTTTATAGTGTTTTTTAACGATTTTTTGACAATTTAAAAGGTTTTTTTTATTTCGCAAAACAACAAAACAACAAGACCCACTACCAGTCAACTGCAGTAATTTAAAGTGTGATTTAGCTTTAAGTGATTTAAATAATTTTTTTACTCTAGAATTATTTTTTTTTGCAGAACATAATAAATCATTTTGATTGTGCATAAAAAATTCAAATTTGTTTTTTTTAAGATTCTTCATAAGTAAGTTTAGATTAGATTTTGCTTGAATACATTTGTGAGATTTATAAATTAATTTAGTTAAATTGCTTTTATTAGGAAAAATTAAAAGCAAGTTTAATTTCAAAAAGGATTTAAATCTTTTATATTTATCTCCAGTTCCGTAAATTATTTTTTGATAATCATCAAAAAAAATATTTGAGTCTGAACCAATTTTTTTTAAAATTAATTTAATTTTATATTTATCAAATTTTAATTTGTATTTCTTAATAATAAATTTTAAGAGATTTACTGCATTTGATGTTCCCCCTCCTAGCCCGGCTCCACTGGGAATATTTTTTTCAACTTTAATTTGAAATTTTTTTTTTCTTAAAGAAGGATAAAAAAATTTTAAATAATGAACTACCTTAAGGATTGTATTGTTTTTTAGAGAAATATTCTTAGAAAATTTTCCCGAAAATTTAATTTTTTCCTTATCTGACTCAGAAATAGTAATTTTATCAAATAGATTAATTAGTGAAACAAAGCTATAAATTTGGTGCATTCCATTAGATTGTTTTTTAATGACTTTTAAAAAAAGATTAATTTTAGCAGGTGATAAAATTGTATCTGGCTTAATTAATACCATTTAAAAATTTTTGATTTAGTTTATCAATTTTTTCTTTTTCTACCCCATCTAATTTAATAGCTTTCTGCCACACATATCTAGCCTGAATTTTTTTATTATTTTTCCACAATACATCTCCATAATGATCATAAACTTCAAATTCGTATGGAGTTTTTTCATAAGCTAATTGCAAAAGTTGTTCTGCCTTGGAGTAATCTTCAAGTAAGAAATAAGCCCAGCCCAAAGAATCTATAATATAACCATGCTCCCATTGACTTAAGCTTACAGCCTCCTCAAGCATTTTTTTTGCTTTTAAAATATTTGTTTTTCTTTCAAGCCAACTATAGGCGAGATAATTTATAACGGTGTATTGCTTAGGGGATAAACTAATAGATTTAAGCAAATCAGCTTCGCTATCACTCCAATTACCCAATCTTTCATTGCATATACCTCTGAAATAATAATATCTCCAATCTACTCTTTCTATTTCTTTAATATCCATAATGGATTTATAAAAGCCTAGCGCAATCTTATAATTTTTTTTACTACGATGGTAATTAGCTAAATTCATAACTTTGGAAAATTTAAAATATTTTATTTTTTGAGTTTCTTTTTCTAACTTTTGTAAGATAATTTGTTTTTTTGATTGATTTAAAATTGTTGGATGCATTAATAACTGATAATTTACATACCAATCAAATTCACTACCAATTGAAGATATTTTCGTTGCAAGCTCTAAGGCATCAAGATTATTTTCTATTAAAGAATTTTCAAATTTCAAAACATAGTTTGAGGAAAAATTTGGATTTAAATAATGTGAAATTGAAAAATATAGTTTAGATAATTCTAAATTTTCTTGCTGTTGCATTAAATTGGCAAATAAATAAAATAATTCTGATAATCCGTTGTCTATATTTTTAGAATCGTAAGAATTGGCAAAAAAATTAATATTTTTCTTTTCAAGTTCAATAAAACTTTGTTTAATTAATAAATTATTAACATTGTAGTCCAATTGTTTTTTGATTATTTTTTTTGCTTCAATAAAATTATTGTTTTTAAGTAAATGAACTACATGAAAATAATGATATCTTCCAAGTTGCTGCTGATTTAAAACTAAATTAGCTTTTTGCGTATATAAATTTTTATAATCAAGGTAATCATAAATTAACATACTTTGAATTAATTTTATGTTTTGAAAATTACTTTTAAATTGCTCAATTCTTAAAATAGATTCTTTTTTTTTAGAAAAAGATGCATCAAGCCAAAGATGGATATAACTTAGAAGCTCATCATTTAAATTTTTATTATCCAGAGGATAACGTAGTATTTTTTTTGCCTGCAAATAATTACCGTTTTTTATTAAAAAAATACTTTGTACTAAATTAAATAAGTAATTTTCTTGTTCTACTTGATCTAAGGAGTGAATATAATTGAATGCATCATTTATTTTTTCATTTAAGACTAAAGAATTTACATATTGTCTAGAATATTCTAAATGCTCTGAGCTTAATTTTTTAGTTTTAGCAAAATAATTTTTTGATTGTGAATAATTATTATTTTTTTCAGATAATGAACCTTTTAAATAATTAGAAATATAGTCAGAGGAATTTATTAAATTCTCTTTTGAAAGGAATATTGAGGCTTTTGCGTCTTTTAAATTTATAAAGATTAAAAAGGATAGTATTATAAAATATACAAAAGTTTTTTTATCCATAGCTATGAAAATTACAAATAAACATCAAAAAAAGAATATTAAATATTACTATCACTCAACAGATATTTATAACAGCTTAATCTATACGCAAAATAATAGCAGTAAAAATATTAGTTCTCAAAAAGATCGAATTGAATTTCTTTTTTCTAAAATAAAAAAAAAATTTTTAACATTTAATAAAATGAATAATCAATTTATTTTTTCTGATGGAAATTTAAATTCAAAAATTATGATTATTGGTGATATGCCCTCTGAAAATGATGAGAAAGAAATGAAATTATTTACAGGTCCTGAAGGAGAATTATTAAATAAAATGCTCAAAGCAATTCATTTAGACAGAAATCAAGTCTATATAACAAATACCGCTAACTTTAGAATTCATCAAAAAGAAAAAATTAATATTACCGAAGAGCAGCTTTTTAAAAAATTTTTAATAGATCATATTACATTAGTGAAACCTTCGATAATTTATTTACTTGGTTCATTTGCACTAAAAATATTATTTGATAACAAATACAGCCTAACGACAGATAGAGGAAAATGGATAGATCTAGATATTAATGATTTTCATGTATCCATTTTACCTTCTTTTCATCCAAGTTTTTTATTACGTCACGAAAATCAAAAAAAAACTGCATGGATTGATTTACAAAACTTACAAAAAAAAATTAACGATTTAAAATAATTTTGTGATTACTTTTGAGGAAGAAAAAAAAATTTATAAAAATACCATAGGTGTTGATGAAGTTGGTAGAGGACCATTGGCGGGTCCTGTAATTGCGGTAGCTTTGCTTGCTAATAATAATTTTGAAATGAAAGATATTAATGACTCAAAAAAAATTAGTAAAAAAAATAGAGAATTTTTTTTTAAACAAATAATTAATAATTGTGATTACTCTATTGGAATAGCGAGTGTAGATGAAATTGATAAACTTAATATCTTGCATGCATCTTTATTAGCTATGAAAAGAGCGGTGGATGCTTTTAAATTAATTAATGGCACTATACTTGTAGACGGACCATATAGTTTTGATAAATCAAAAAAAAATATAATTCCTAAAGTTAAAGGTGATCAACAATTTCCTTCTATAGCCGCTGCATCTATAGTTGCAAAAGTTTTGAGAGATAATCTGATGAGCTTATTAGCAAAAAAATTTCCTAACTATGGATGGGAAAAAAATGCAGGCTATGGAACTCAACAGCACTTATTAAATATAAAAAAATTTGGAATAACTTCGTTCCATAGAAAATCTTTTGCACCAATACACAAGATATTGTCTTTAAAATAAATTGAACACTAATCATAGCAAGACCCTTGTTGACTTTAAAACCTCTTTAAAGTCTATTCTACCTTGGGTTGAATATGAAATTAGATAAAAATCAAATTAAAAATAAAATTTTTCAAGGCAATTCTATTGAAATTTTAAAATCAATCCCAGATGAAACATTTGATGTAGTATTTGCAGATCCACCATACAATTTACAACTAGATAAAGAGCTACAAAGACCGGATAATAGCAAGGTATCAGCTGTTAATGATAAGTGGGATCAGTTTAAAAACTTTCAAACATATGATGACTTTAGCACTCAATGGCTAAACGAATGTAAAAGAGTTTTAAAAAAAGATGGAACTTTGTGGGTGATTGGGACGTATCATAATATTTTTAGAGTAGGTAAAATTATTCAAGATTTAAATTTTTGGATATTAAATGATGTAATTTGGAATAAAAAAAATCCCATGCCTAATTTTAAGGGAACAAGATTTACTAATGCACATGAAACGTTAATTTGGGCAGCTAAATCTGACAAATCAAAATATACTTTTAATTATAATTCATTAAAATGCTTTAATGATGATAAGCAATTAAGATCTGACTGGAGTTTGGCGATTTGTAGTGGAAAAGAAAGATGCAAATCAAATGGAGAAAAGGCTCACAATACTCAAAAACCCGAAGCCTTACTTTATAGAATTATATTAGCAACAACTAATAAGGGCGATCTTATCCTAGATCCATTTTTTGGCACCGGAACTTCTGGAGCTGTAGCCAAGAAATTAGGTAGACACTATGTTGGGATTGAAAAAGAAAAAAGATACATTGATGTTGCAAGAAAAAGAATAGAATTAATTAGACCAATAAAAGATCAATATTTAAAAACCATTGAAAAAAAGAGAAATGAAAAAAGAATACCTTTTGGTATGCTAGTTGAGAGTGGAATAATTGAACCTGGAATTACTTTGTATGATAATAAAAAAAAATATGCAGCAAAAGTGATGGCTGATGGAAGTATAGGTTATAAAAATATTACTGGATCTATTCACAAAGTTGGAGCTCAGCTCGAGGGTGCGCCGTCTTGCAATGGTTGGTCTTACTGGCATTTTAATATTGAGGGCAAAATGATGCCTATAGATTATTTAAGACAAAAAATTAGATCTGGAAATTAAGCTTTAAAATTAAAAATTTTTCCAAAAAACATAGTTGCAAATAATTTTTTATTACAGACAATATTGAGAATAAAATTTCTTATCTTTTGTAAAATTATGTTATGTAAATGAAAAATTATCAAGTTTCGTTCAACTCTTTTTTTTATCATTGTAATTCGATTTAATCTTATTTTTTCCATTTGCTTAACAGAAAAGAGATTATTTTTTATTAATTTAGATAAAATATATGCATCTTCAATAGCCAGGGCTGCTCCTTGCGCCTGAAAAGGGGCCATGGCATGAGAAGAATCGCCAATAAAAAAAACATTTTTTTTTCCAAAAAAAGTATTTGGATGACTATAAATTGGCCATGAATAAATATTTTTACATTTTTCAATGGACTTTCTAATTGCTGGATGAAAATCCCTTAAAAAATGCATAATTTCATTTTTTTGAGATAAATGTTGGTATGTTTGCTTGGATCGACCAGTAAGATCGTTCGTAATTCCAGTAAAACTTAAATCATAATTTTGGTTGATTGGATAAATGACTAAATGTTTTTTTTTTCCTAGGTATAAATTAACCTTTTTAGAATAAATCTTTTCCTTGCTTTTAATAATTCCTCTGTATGCTGTTGCAGTATGCCTAAGGGAAAAATTTTCTTTGAATAATTTTTTTCTTAAGCTTGAAAAAATACCATCACATGCAACAACAATATCAAATTTCTTCATCTGACCGTCTTGAAAAAATATTTGATTGGTGTCTTCAGTTTTAATTTCTATTACTTTTTTATTAGGATTAATTTTAATATTTTTGTTTAGCTGCTTAAGTAAAAAAGAAATTAGTTTATTTCTTTCTATACAGAAATATTCACTATTTTTTTTATTAAAAAAATTCATATTTAAAGATGCAATCTTAGTTAAACTTTTGTAATCAAAAATTTTGATAGAATGAATATTGCAATAATTTTCTTTATTAAATCGATTAAAATTAATTTTATTTAAAATTATTCTAGCATTATTAGAAATTTGAATTCCACTTGTAGATAACTTTTTAATATTATCTTTTTCAAATATTTCTATTTTCAAATTTTTTTCTTTATGTAAAAAATTAGCCAATGTTAGTCCTGCTATTCCCGAACCAATAATAGCAATAGAAATTTTTTTTTTCATTTTAACCAGATGCCTCAATTAATTTTTTTGTCAAAACTGATACAATTTTTTTTTTAAGTTTTTTTTTATCAATCCAAAAAAAGTTTTGGTTATTGAATTTTAAGTTATTTTTTAAATAAACAATTGTAATTATCATTTTAAAATTAGAAATATTGTAATTAATTTTTTTTAATGGTGTATTTTTTATTTCAAATTTATCAAAAAGTGTTTTTGTTATTTTTGTTAGGCTATAATTTTTTTTTATTTCCACTAGAGGTAAATTAATCATTTCTTTTAAAAAATTAAAACTTTTATTGTATGAAAATAGAATTTGGTTTTTTTTTTCTATAAAAAAAGCATAAAAATATTTCTCTTTAATTTTTCTTGATGGAATTATCTCTGTGTTGGGTTGAAAACTAAACTTACAATACTTTTGAATAGGACATTTTTGGCAATCAGGTTTTTTTGGGTTGCACAGCAACGCACCAATTTCCATAATACCCTGCATGAGGTCGCTACAATTTTTGCTTACCTTCATTGTCGTGATTTTTTTTTCTATATTTTTTATAAAGTCTTTGTTTTGTTGAATTGCATAAATTCTAGATAGAACTCTTTTTACATTGCCATCAATTCCAATAAATGATTTGTTTTTAGCAATCGCCATTATTGCTGACGCTGTGTAATCACCTATTCCAGGTAAATTTTTTAATTGATTGATATCTGCTGGCAGACTTGAGTCGAAATTTTTATTCAAAATTTTAGAGGTTAAATGTAAATTTCGCGCTCTACGATAATAACCAAGACCTTCCCATAGTTTTAAAACACTCGTGATACGTGCTTTTGCAAGACTATTTATGTTGGGAAATTTTTTATAAAATTTATTAAAATAAGGAATTACAGTTGAAACCTTGGTTTGTTGTAACATAAATTCACTAATCAATACTTTGTAATCTCTATCCTTGGCGTTTCTATGAGTTCTCCATGGCAGGGATCTTTTGTGTTTTTGATACCATGCAATAATTTTTTTTGATAATAATCGACTCATAACCACCTTAAATGAAAAAATTTACCAAAGACAAAGTATATCAAGGCTTAAAACCAATCAAATTAGTTCTTTCTAAAGAGGTAAAAAAACTAGCGAGTTCTCAAAAAAGTTCCTTCAGCGAAGTTAAATCGAATTGGAAATCAATTGTGGGCGCTGAACTTGCAAATATATCAAGTCCTGAAAAATTAAAACAATCCACAGCTCAGCAAGAAAGAATTCTTTTTTTAAGGGTTCCTAAAGAATTTCTTCTTGAGATTGACTACTCAAGAGATTACATCATTGAGAAACTAAATTCTTATTTTGGTTATAATTTTATTAGCAAAATAATCATCAACTCTTTTAAAGCTAATGATTTAGATGAAAGAAAAATGAAAACTATACCTTCTCTAAGCAATAATGCATCGGAACAAATAAGCTTAATAAAAAACGACAAACTTAAACATGCCTTTAAAAATTTTTTTAATTCAAATGATAAGTAAAATTATAACTAAAAGTTTAATATTTTTTATTATTTTTTTTCATTCGTCCGTATTTGCCAATCAAGAAAAAGATTTAGTTATTGGAAATGTATCCGCCAAAATCTCTATGGAGGTATTTTCTTCACCTACATGCCCCCACTGCGCAAATTTTCATCTCCAAGTTGTTCCCGATTTAATAAAAAACTACACGAGTAAAGGAAAGTTAATAATAATTCATAAAGACTTTCCATTGGACTTGCAGGGATTAAATGCTGGAAAAATTTCTAAATGTATTCAACAAGATAAATTACTAGAATTTTTTAATACAATTTATTCTGAACAAAGAAATTGGAGTTCTGGAAAAGATATAAAAGAGGTTAATGATAAATTAAAAAAGATTGCCCTAAAGTTTAATATGACGGAAGACCAATTTGATAAATGTATCGTAAATGAAAAAAATGAAGAATTAGTGTTAAAAAGTAGGATCGAAGGTACTAAAAAGTACAATGTTAATGCTACGCCAACAATAATAATTAATAGTAAAAAATATACTGGTGAATATTCCTACGAAGCTATTGCAAAATACATAGAAACTCTTCAATAAAAAATGAAATTTAAACAATTAGAAATCATAGGTTTTAAATCATTCGCAGACAAAACTTCGTTTTATTTTGAAGATGGACTTACTGGAATAGTTGGACCAAATGGATGCGGTAAATCAAATATAGTCGAGTCTTTAAGATGGTGCATGGGAGAAACTTCCGCAAAAAGTTTGCGAGGATCCGGCATGGAAGATGTAATTTTTTCTGGCACAACTTCAAGGCCATCCAAAAATTTGTGCGAAGTTGCTCTTAAACTTGAAAATGATAATCGCCTACCTCAGTTTAGCGATATGTCTGAAATTGAAGTAAGAAGAAAAATAGAAAAAGACAAAGGATCTAAATATTATTTAAATGGCAACGAAGTAAGAGCAAAAGATATTCAAATTTTATTTGCTGATTTATCAACCGGTCCTCACTCACCTTCGATGGTTAGTCAAGGAAGAGTTGGGTCTTTGGTTACTGCAAAACCAACGGACAGACGAGCTATCCTGGAGGAAGCGGCTGGAATTGGAGGGTTGCACGTTCGAAGACATGAAGCAGAACTTAGATTAACTGCTGCAGAAAATAATTTAAAAAAAGCTGATGACATCATGAAACAAATTGAAAATCAGTTAAAGAATCTGCTTAAGCAAGCAGAAGAAGCATCAAAATACAAAACAATTTCTACAGATATTCAAAATCTCGAAGCAAAACTAGTTTTTTTTCAACACAAGGACGTTGAAGCAAATATTCAACAAGCAAGTGAGGAATTGGGTGAAGTTGAAGATGAAATTAGTGCTGTAAATATTGATAAAAATTTTAACGAAAATTCTCTTAAAGAAGAAAGTCAAAATTTAAATCCGCTTAGAGATGAAAACGCTCAATTAAACGCTAAATTACAAAGGCTAAACCTAGAATTTGAACAAATAAATGAAGAAGAAAATAGAGCTAAAAATGAAATTGAAAAAATAAAAAAAGAAATCAAACAATTATACATTGATACTGATAGAGAAAAACAAATAGTAAATGATGCCTCTTCTAATGAAAAAAGACTGTCCAAAGAAAAGGGTGAGATTGTTGAATTAGATCAAAATTATATTGATATAGAACAAAAAGCTCACAAATCCTACCAGGATGCGCTAGAAAATTTAAATGTCGAGCAGGCATCCTTAAATGAACTATCTGAAAAAATATTTTCTGAAATAAGTGGTGTCGAATTAAAAAAAATAAAAGACAAAGCTGACAATTGTTTATTTGGAATAATAGAGATCAATAATAATTTTAAAAATATACTTGAAAATAACTCTCAATTTACGAAAGAAGACATAGAAAGTAAATTTAGCTCTTTATACAAAGATACGACTGCCCTTGAAAAAAACCTTTCAAATTTTTCCAATGAACTTGCCGCCTCTAGTGAAAACGATGGCTTAAGTATTGAATTAGCTAATCAGTTAAAAGATGATTTTAATAATAAGATTAAAACTATTGCAGACCTTCAAGAAAAATATGCGTCACGACTAGGTAAATATGAATCTATTAAACAAGACAGTATTAAAAGAAAAGAGAGATTGTTGAGCATTGAAAATGAAATTAAAAACTGGAATGATTTAAAACAAAGTTCAGAGTTAAAACTTCAAGAATTAAATGAAAGACTAAAAGAAAATGAATCGTTACTTGATATTGAAGAGGTAAAACCTGAAACAATTGCGGAAAAAAAAGGTACTTATTTGCAAAATATTAAGAATATCGAGGAAGATATTGCAGAATTAAAAAATAAAATAAAAACAAAAGAAGAAAATATTAAAAATATCAATCAAAAATTATATGAAATTAATGATACAGTGCTTGGTATCACAGAAAGAAAAGTTAGATCTCAAACAATTTTAGAAGGATTAAAAACAAAAAAAAAAGAAATTGAACTTAAATCATTAAGTGATTTTAAACATAGTATTGATGAACTTCCAAACTTTGCAAACATAGATCCTGAAGAAAATATTGAAATTGAAAAAATTGACAGTCAAATTCAAAAGCTCAAAGATCAAAGAGAAAGAATGGGTGCGGTAAATTTAAGAGCAGATAACGAAACACAAGAATTGCAAGACCAAATAGATAAAATGATGAATGATCGTAAAGATCTAGTACAGGGAATACAAAAACTAAAAAGTTCTATCAATGATCTTAATCAAAAAGGAAGAGAAAGATTGTTAGATGCGTTTGAAAAAGTAAGCAGAAAATTTAATGATGTTTACACAAAATTGTTTGCCGGTGGAAATGCTAGATTAGAATTAATAGAATCGGATGATCCATTAGAAGCTGGATTGGAAATGATGGTCAGTCCCCCAGGTAAAAAATTGCAATCAATCACTCTTTTATCTGGAGGTGAGCAGGCTCTAACGGCTATGGCTTTAATATTTGCAGTTTTTTTAATAAATCCTGCTCCGATTTGTATTTTAGATGAAGTAGACGCTCCACTAGATGATGCCAATGTTACAAGATTTTGCGCATTGTTAGATGAACTTTCAAATATTACAGATACAAAATTTGTAGTTATCACTCACCATGCATTGACGATGTCTAGAATGAGCCGTTTGTACGGAGTAACAATGGCAGAAAGAGGCGTCAGTCAACTTGTTGCCGTTGATTTAGAAAAAGCTGAAGAAATGGTTGCCTAACTACCTCAAGTTGAAATGAAAGATATAAAAGATCTTGGAAAAAAATTAGAAAAATTTATTCCAAAAGACAAAAAAGAAGTAACAAAAAATACATCTTCCTTAGGTATCGCGATGAGATTGAGTAGTGAGTTGGTGGCTGCAGTTTTTGTCGCAAGTATCATTGGGTATTATCTTGATAAATGGCTTGAAACTAAGCCCTTTTTGCTAATAGTTTTTTTCTTTCTTGGGGCCGTTACTGGCATTTTAAATGTTGTACGAACCTCAAAAATGATTAATAAAGACTGAATTTAAAATTATGGCTACAAATCCGATGACCCAATTTGAAGTTCATTCAATTGGTCCAAAAATACAGTTAGGTAACATCGATATTTCTTTCACAAATTCTAGTTTGTTCATGGTGATAACGGTAGCTCTTATCTCAATTTTTTTTATTCTATCTACACAAAAAAAATCGCTCATTCCTGGAAAAATGCAACTACTTGCTGAAATGATATATGAATTCGTTGCTAAAATGATTAGTGATACTGCAGGTAAAGATGCGAGACCATATTTTCCTTTTATTTTAAGTTTATTTTTATTCGTACTAGTTGCTAACATGGTTGGAATGATCCCCTACTCTTTTACAGTTACTAGTCACATCATTGTTACTTTTGCATTAGCTTTTTTTATTTTTATTGGTGTTACAATCATTGGGTTTATCAAACATGGAATTTCATATTTAAAATTATTTGTTCCGTCTGGAGTTCCAGCTGTGTTGTTGCCATTAATTGTCGTCATTGAAATTATTTCATATTTGAGTCGCCCGATAAGTTTATCAGTTCGATTATTTGCAAATATGATGGCTGGACATACAATGCTCAAAGTATTTGGAGGATTTGTAGTCAGTCTTGGTATTCTTGGTGGTTGGTTACCACTTGGATTTTCTGTTGCACTTACAGGCTTAGAAATATTAGTCGCTTTCTTACAAGCTTACGTTTTTGCAATATTAACGTGCATTTATTTAAACGATGCACTTCACTTACATCATTAACAACAAGGAGGAAAAAAATGGAACTAGCAGCAGCAAAAATGATTGGAGCAGGATTGGCTGCAATCGCATTAGCAGGAGCAGGAGTTGGAATTGGTACTATCTTCGGTAATTATTTATCAGGAGCAATGAGAAATCCATCTGCAGCTCAAAAACAATTTCCAAACTTACTGTTAGGTTTTGCCTTAGCAGAAGCAACTGGATTGTTTGGATTAGTTGTCGCTTTAATTATACTTTTCGCTTTTTAACTATTAATGGGTAAATTTTTAATACTATTTATCACATTCAGTAGCTCTGCTGCACTGGCAGCAGAGAAAGCGGGAATGCCCCAATTAAATCCTCAGTCTTGGGTGCCACAAATATTTTGGTTAGCACTTACCTTTTCAGTATTATACTTAGTCATTGCAAAAATTGTACTTCCGAGACTTTCTGAAAGTATTGAACAAAGAGATGACCACATCAGTGATCATATTGATGAAGCAAAAAATTTAAAAAACCAGGCAGAGAATAAGTATCAAGAGTACTTAACTTTAATTGAAAATGCTAAAAAAGAAGCAAAAGAATTAATAAATGAAAATAAAAAAAAACTTCAAGAAGAATTTGAAAGCAAAAAGAAAGAGCTTAATAATAAACTAGAAGTTAAATTAGAAGAAGTAGATAAAGAAATTCAGTCTTTTAAAAAAGAAGCTATTCAAAATATTGGATCTA
>JAYONI010000001.1:21160-24528 GCA_038121265.1 Candidatus Pelagibacteraceae bacterium
GTAGATAAAGAAATTCAGTCTTTTAAAAAAGAAGCTATTCAAAATATTGGATCTATTTCTTCTGAGGTGGCAAGAGAATTGGTGCAAAAAATATCAAAAATTGAAGCAAATAAAGCTAGTGTTAATGCAATCGTGGAAGAAGTTTCAAAAAATTATTTAAAAGGACTTAATTAAATGGATGCAACTTTTTGGGTAGCAGTATCTTTTGTAATATTTTTCGGATTTTTAATTTACAAAAAAATACCAGGAATGATTACCAACTCTTTGGATGATAAAATTTTAGAAATAAAAAAAAAAATAGACGAAGCAGAAAAATTAAAATTAGAGAGTGAGCAATTATTAAGCAAATATCAAAATCAATTAGACCATTCTAAGATTGAATGTGATGAAATTCTTTCCAGGGCATCAAAAATGAGTGAAGAAGAAAGTATTGCCATGGAAGAAAAAATTAAAAATATGCTTGATTCAAAAGAAAAAAATATTACTGAAAAAATCAATCAAGCAAAAAATAATGCACTTAAAGAAGTGAAGCAATTATCAACGATCATTGCTGTTGAAAGTGCAAAAAAATTAATTTCTCAAACTATTGAAAAAAATAAAATTGAGGAAATTAATTTTTCCAGTGTTAAAGAAAATTTAGAAAATCTAAAAAAAAATATATAATTACTATTTATTGTGAGACCCGTCACAATAAGGCTTGTTATTTGTTTTTTTACAATTACACAAATAATATTCCTTTGTTTCCTCTACTTCAAAATGCATAGATTTGAAATCAGTAGAAACTTTATGTGATCCATCACAAAAAGGCTGTTTTCCAGATAGGCCACAAGTACACCAAAAATACTTTTTACCTTTTTCTAAAATTACTTTTTCTGGAGAATTTTTTGTTGTTTTTTGGTTATTCATAGTAAAAGTACTTACTCTAAAATTAAATTAAAATGAAGAATAAACTAATTGTAGTTGGATCAGGTTTTGGTGGGATAGCCGCAGCATTAAGAATGCGAGCAAAAGGCTACGAAGTTACATTGCTAGAAAAGCAGGCTGACTTGGGTGGTAGAGCCAGAGTATTTACTAAAAATGGCTTTACCTATGATGCAGGACCAACTGTAGTTACTGCTCCCTACTTATTTAATGAATTATTCTCTCTTTTTAAAAAAAATATAGAGGATTATGTGAAAATCATACCATTAGATCTCTGGTACAGATTTGTATTTAGCGATGGTTCCATATTTAATTATTCGGGAAATGAAAATGAGATGGAAACTCAAATTAATAAAATTTCAAATGATTTAGTGGGTTACAAAAAACTTCTAACTTTTACAGAAAAAATATTTAACAAAGGCTTTATAGAGTTGTCTGACAAGCCATTTAATAATTTTTTATTTATGATTAAACAAATACCAGCTCTATTAAAATTAAAAAGTTATCGGTCTGTTTATCAATTAGTATCTAGTTATATTTCAAATGAAAAATTAAGAAGAATATTTAGTATGCATCCATTACTAGTTGGTGGAAATCCTTTTAGCACTACTGCAATCTATACTTTGATTTTATTTTTAGAAAAAAAATGGGGAATTCATTATGCGATGGGCGGGACAGGAAAAATAGTAGAAGCATTAGAAAAACTTATGAGAGAAGAAGATATTACAATTTTAAAGAATGCTGAAGTTGTTGAATTTTTAACCAAGGATAAACAAATCACAGGTGTACAATTAAAAAATGGTTCGATTATTAGTTGTGATTATTTAATATGTAATTCAGATCCTCCCAACGTTTATAAAAATTTAATTAAATCAAATAATCAATATAATTTTTTATTTAATCAAAAAATAAAAAGAATGAACTACTCCATGGGTCTATTTGTTTATTATTTTGGAAGTAAGAAAAAATATAATAATATTGCCCATCACACAATTTGCTTTGGCAACTCATACCAAGATCACTTAAAAAAAATATTTGAAGATAAGATTTTAACAGATGATATTAGTTATTATTTACATAGACCAACAGCAACGGATCCTAGTATGGCACCAGAAAATCATGATACTTTTTATGTTCTTGTTCCCGTTCCAAACAATTTATCTGGTATTAACTGGAAAGAAAAAGGAGATAGTTTTAAAGATTTGGTAATTACAAAAATGGAAAAAACGACATTACCAAATTTACGCGAAAATATAGTAAGTGATTTTTATTTAACTCCAGATTATTTTGAACAAGAATTATCCACTTTACATGGATCTGGATTTTCTATTCAACCAAAATTTACTCAATCTGCTTATTTTAGATTTCATAATCAATCAGAAATTTTTTCTAACATGTTTTTTGTTGGTGCTGGTACGCACCCAGGTGCAGGTATGCCTGGAGTTCTTTCCTCAGCAAAAGTATTAGATAATCTTTTATAAAATGAAAAAACAAAGCCTGCTACACATACATGCTAAATCCTTTAGCTGGGCTGGTTTTTTTTTAAATAAAACAATTTTTCAACAATGTTCGATACTTTATGATTTTTGTAGGACAGTTGATGATATTGCAGATAGCCATTTAAATCTAAAAATTAAAAAACATAACTTTTTAAAATTTAAAAAACAATTTTTACAAAAAAGATATACAACAAGTGTTATCAAGAATATTTGGCAACTTTTAAATAAAGAAAATATTTCTAAAAAAATTATTTTAGATTTGTTTGATGGAGTGCAATCTGATCTAAAAAGCAAACATAGCATTCATAATAAAAAAGATCTTTATATTTACTGCTATAGAGTTGCAGGCACTGTGGGTTTAATGATGGCAAAAATTCTTCAAGTAAAAGATAGAGATTCTTTACGCGGAGCCATTGATCTTGGAATTGCAATGCAGCTTACTAATATAGCAAGAGATGTTAATGAAGATAAAAAAAATGGCAGATATTATATTAAGCATAATTTTAATGAGATTAAAAAAATAATTTTTAAAGCAGAATTATTTTATGAAAGTGCCTTTGTGTCATGTAAAAAAATACCTTTGAGAAGTAGATTGGCTATATTAGTCGCAAGAAGAGTATATAGACAAATTGGACGAAAAATTTTGAATAAAAAAAATATCTATAATTATGATAAATCAGGAAAAATATATGTAAATAATTTTGAAAAAATATTACAAACAATTTTTTCATTATTTGATTTATTTTTATTATTTTTTAAAACAAAAACACACCACTATATGAAATCAGAATACAACCTTATAAATACCAAAATAAAATTAAATGAAAGAATTTGACTATATAATCCTTGGAGGTGGACTGTCAGGATTATCTCTGGCATACCATATGAACAAACTTGGTTGTCTTCAGAATAAAACTCTATGTATTTTAGAAAAAAGAAAAAAATATG
>JAYONI010000001.1:24628-38391 GCA_038121265.1 Candidatus Pelagibacteraceae bacterium
AAAAAAAAATATTATAAAAACTAATAAAGATTTATTTGTAGGAAAAATAATTTTTGATAGTCTAGTTAAAACAAAACCTAGCAAATCTTCAATTTATCAACATTTTTTCGGTGTAGAAATTGAAACAAAAAAAACAACGTTTAATAATAAAATTTTAGATCTTATGAATTTTGATTGTAAGCAAAACAATGGTTTGCATTTCTTTTATACGTTACCATTTACTAATAAAAAAGCTTTGATAGAAACAACTTGGTATTCCTCTAAAATTAAAACAAGAAAAGAATATCAAGACGAAATCCAAGAATATCTAAAATTACACAACATTAAGGGAAAAATTACTTTTACAGAGTTCGGCGTAATTCCACTAAATATTCAGAATACAAATTATGCAACAGACATGCACATCCCTATTGGAACGGCAGGAAATTTAACAAGATTGAGCACGGGATATACATTTCAAGCTATTCAATCATTTAGCAAATCTTTAGCAATTTCATTAAAACAATATAAAAAAATTGTCATTCCAGCAGCTAGAGCTAAAAAATATAATTTTTTAGATGAAATTTTGTTGCAAGTTATTAAAAATAATCCTGATCGTATGCCATCTATATTTTTTAATTTGTTTAAAAATAACACCTCAAAAACAATTATTAATTTTCTAACTGATAGAAGTAATTTAGTGGAAGATATAAAAATTATTTCCACAATGCCTATAATTCTTTTTACAAAAACTTTATTTCGTTATGTATTAGGATGGAAAAAATAACTATGTCTAAAAACTTGCTTGAAGCTAATCCTGCATTTCAACAAAAATTTTATTTTCAATTTTTATTTTATTTAAGTTTAGTTGGAATATCTATTGCTATTAATTATTTTTCAAACTCACAAAGTAATTTTTACTTAATTATATGTTTTTTTTTACTTGCGACTATTGGAATTTCCCATGGTTCTCTTGATAATCAAAAAGGAAAATTCATATTTCAAAATAAATTTAAAAAAAATTGGCCTTTTGTTTTTTATTCTGCATATATTGCAACTAGTATTTGTGTATTGATTCTGTGGCTAAATTTTCCGCTTCTTTCAATTTTATTTTTTTTTATTATTGCCTCATTTCATTTTGGTCATGAAGATTTAGAATTATTTATTAATAAAGATTTTGTTTTCAATCGTATCATCTATTTTGTTAGAGGACTTCTTATTATCTCAGCACCACTTTATTTAAACAATCAAGAAACGACTGACTTTATTAATATTTTACTACTGGATGTTGATATTTGGGATTTTAATTCTAAATTTTTTTATAATTTATTTTATTCAAATGTAATTATTTTAATATTTCTCCAAGTTTTATATTTATTTTTAAAATTATTTAATTGGAAATACTTTTTGATCATTTGTATAGAAAATTTATCAATCATATTAATTTTTAATTATCTTCCTCTAATTTTGGCTTTTACAATTTACTTCTGCTTTATGCATTCCTCTAAGCACATATTATCATTGTCCCATGAACTTGATCCCAATAACTTAACTCAAGGATTAAAAAAATTTATGGTTCTCTCACTACCGTTAACAATTGCTACTTTTTTAATTGCGGTGATAATGCTATTTTATTTAAGTAATGATTTCTCTATTAGTAATGCAATGTTAAAAATAATCTTTATTGGACTTGCATCACTTACATTGCCACATATTATGTTAGAATATATTTATGGAAGAACAAAAAAAAGATAATCAATTAAATATTTATTTAGCTAGCCCAAGAGGTTTTTGTGCTGGTGTTGATCGGGCAGTTGAAATCGTCAAAAGATCTTTAAATAAATTTGGAGCACCAGTATATGTGCGTCATGAAATAGTACATAACAAACATGTAGTACAAGAACTTCGAGATATGGGAACAATTTTTGTAAATGAACTTGAAGATATTAAAGATACTACAAGACCTGTAATCTTTTCTGCACATGGTGTTGCCAAAAAAGTAGTAGATGATGCTAAATTTAAAAATTTACTTTATATTGATGCAACCTGCCCTCTGGTATCTAAAGTGCATCGCGAAGCAGAACAGCTCGATAAACAGGGATACCATATTTTTTTAATTGGACATGAAAATCATCCTGAAGTGATAGGGACGATGGGACAGATCAATAACAATAATATCGAACTCATACAAAGCAAAGAAGAAGTTGATACCATAAAACCAGTTCAGGAAAAAAAATATGCGTATATTACCCAAACCACTCTATCTATTGATGATACAAAAGAAATAATTCAAAGCTTACAAAATAAATTTCCAACAATCAAAGGTCCAATAAAAGAAGATATTTGTTACGCTACGACGAATAGACAGGCAGCTGTAAAATTAATTGCACCTAAGTGTGACTTATTTATAATCATCGGTAGTAGAAATTCATCCAATTCACAAAGACTAGTTGAAGTAGCAAAAAAAAATGGTTGTACAAATAGTTTGTTGCTACATACGGACTCTGAATTTCCTAAAGAAGCAATACTAAACTGCAAAAACTTAGGTTTATCCTCAGGTGCTTCTGCTCCCGAAATTTTAATTCAAAATTTAATCACAAAAATTAAAGAAATTAGAAATATTCAAATTGAAGAAGTTGTTTCTGCAACAGAAAATGTTTCATTTAAAATTCCTGCAACGCTTCAATAATGGCTATTTATACCGAAATATCATTTTCTGAGGTTCAATTAATTTTAAAAGATTACAACATTGGTCATCTTAAAAAACTTATTGGAATTAAAAAAGGAATAGAAAATACAAATTATTTATTAGTAACAAATAAAAGTAAATTCATACTAACTATTTATGAAAAAAGAGTGAATAGCAAAGAATTGCCTTTTTTTATGAATTTAATGAAACAGTTAAATGCAAAAAAAATAAATTGTCCTAAACCAATTTTAAATAAGAAAAGAAAATTCTTATTTACGATTAAAAAAAAACTAGCTTCAATTACTAGCTTTGTTTACGGAAAAGAAAAAAAAAATCATTCTTTAAATGAAAGTATGATTATTGGAAAAAATATAGCAAAACTTCATTTGGCTACCAAAAATATTAAACTATATAGAAAAAATAATTTATCTCTTCAGTCATGGTTTTCACTAAATAACTTAATCAAAAAATCAAAAAATAAAAAAATTAATCGTCTCTGCAAATGGGTTGATATTACTTTACAAGATTTAAAAAAAAAGTGGCCAAGCAATCTTCCTTCAGGAATTATTCATGCAGATTTATTTCATGATAATATTTTTTTTATAAAAAATAAATTCAGTGGATTTATAGATCTATATTTTTCATGTAATGACTCATATGTTTATGATCTAGCAATCTGTATAAACGCAATATGTTTTGATTCAAAATTCAAATTTCAATTAAATAAAGCAAAGGCATTAATAAAGGGTTATCAACAAATAAGAAAATTAACTAATGCAGAAATTTTAGCACTTCCCTATCTATTGCGAGGTGCTGCAATTAGGTTTTATCTTACACGATTATATGATCAACTAAATCAGCAAAAAGGTGCAATCGTCAAAGTGAAAGATCCCAATGAATTTCTACAGAAAATTAAATTTCATTTAAAATTTAAACAGTATGAAAATATTTTCTCATCATGAAAGATGAAATAATTGTATATACAGATGGAGCATGTTCTGGCAATCCTGGCAAAGGAGGTTGGGCAGCTCTTATTATTAACCAGCAAGATGAGCAAATTATCTCCGGGTCAGAAAAGTTAACAACGAATAACCGAATGGAATTGATGGCGGTAATTCAGTCACTAATTAAAATTAAATCAAATAAAATTAATATTTTTACTGACTCTAAATATGTCAAAAATGGAATTGAAGATTGGATCCATAAATGGAAAAAAAATGGATGGATAACTGCAAACAAGCAACCTGTTAAAAATAAAGATTTATGGGTTCAATTAGACAACTTAAGAGAAAATAAAAACATAAAATGGCAGTGGGTAAAAGGTCATTCGACTGATCGATATAATAACTTAGTAGACGAAGCGGCTAGAAAAGCAGCTCAAGATTAAACTAAATAGCTTTAGAAATAATATAATTTTTCAAGCTATCCAGATCATTGTTCAAAACTACAAATTTCTCTTTCTTTTTAAAAATCTCTTTTACAAAACTAGGAACAGGCGGATTGATCTGTATTGCATCATGAATCGCATCTGGGAATTTACAAGGATGAGCTGTTTCTAGGCAAAAGTATGAATAATGATTTTCAAATGAAACTAGTTTTTTTAATGCGCAAAATCCAATAGCAGAATGAGGATCGAGAATTATATCAAATGATTTATGTATCTGCGCAATTGTATGTTTTGTTTCTTCTTCTGATACACTACAAGCTAAAAAATGTTTTTGTAAATTAGCCAATTCTAAATCATTTAATTGAAATTGTTTTTTTTCTTTAAGATCTTGCATTAATTCTTTAACTCTTAAATCGTTATGCTCACATATATCAAATACAATCCTTTCAAAATTACTTGCAACTTGAATGTCCATACTTGGAGATATGGAAGGCTTTACTGTAGATGGCTTATACAATCCTGAAGCAATACAATTTTCGAGTAAGTTATTGTGATTACTTGCAATAATTAGTTTTTCAATAGGCAATCCCATTTTTTTTGCAACATAACCAGCATAAATATCTCCAAAATTTCCTGTTGGAACAGAGATAACCATTTTTTTAAAAACTGACTGTTTAAGATAAATATAAAAATAATAAACAATTTGAGCTACAATTCTTGCCCAGTTAATAGAATTAACTCCTGACATTTGAATTTTATTTCTAAATTCAGTATCATTAAACATCTCTTTCACTAAGTACTGACAATCATCAAAGGTTCCTTGGATTGCAATATTAAAAACATTTGAGTCTGCAACGCTTGTCATTAGCCTTCGTTGTGTTTCAGAAACTTTATTTTCTGGATGGAGGACAAAAATATTTAAATAAGGTTTACTTTTTAATGCATCGATAGCAGCAGCACCTGTATCTCCTGATGTGGCTGTTACTAAATTCATTTTATTTTTACTTTTGCTTAATAAGTTTTGATACATATTACCCAGCACTTGCATCGCAACATCTTTAAAGGCCAATGTGGGGCCGTGAAATAACTCAACACAACTAACACCGTCTACAACTTTAGATTTGATTACTTCTTGTATTTTAAAAGTCGAGTATGAATGATTAATGATAGAAGCTAACTCTTCCTTTTCAAATGTACTACCTGTAAAAATTGTGAAAATCTCAAATGACAATTCTTGAAATGAAAGATTCCTCATACTTTCTATCTTATCTTGGCTCCAGGCAGGAATAGACTCTGGAATATACAAGCCTCCATCAGCCGCAAGGGCATTTAAAAAAACTTGTTCAAAAGTAAATTTATCTTTTTTGTTTCTTGTGCTGTAATAATGCATAACTATTTATATTTTTTTCTATAAAACCAAAAAGCGATTAATATACAAAATCCTAAAACAAACCAAGTAATAGCATATTGTAAATGATTATTCGTAATATTTAAATTTTGTAAATTTTTTATATTCTCAAATTGACCGTCCTTAGAAGTTTGAATAAGAATAAAGGGATAAATTTTTACTTTATTCATTGCCTCTAAAGAAGCTACATCAATATAATACTTAAATTCTAAATTTTTGTCGTTATTGGGAGTAAAAAAACCTTTGGGCTTAATATTTTCTACCCTGCCAGAAAGCTTATATTTTTCATTATTCAAATTAATTTTATATTCATCTTTAATAGAATTAACCCATCCTCTTTGAATGAGGACGGAATAATTTTCATTAACTCTCATCAATGAAATTAAATTAAATCCATATTTTCCTTTTTCATTTAATTGATAAATAAAATAATTTTTTTTAAATAAATCGCCTGATAATTTAATATTTTGAAAAATTTTTACTTGAGCCAAGTCACTAACTTCTGATGCTGGCTTATTAATAGATACAGAGATGTCTTGAATAAGTTGTTGTTTCCAATTTAATCTTATTAACTGCCAAGTTCCTAAGCTAAATAATAAAATGATGATTAGTAAACTAAAACTAGTAAATATTATTTTTTTCAAAAAAAATTAACTGCCCCAAATATAAATAGCAGCAAATAAAAACAGCCACACCACATCAACAAAATGCCAGTACCAAGCTGCAGCTTCAAATCCAAAATGATGATCTGGAGTATAATGTCCTTTTCTCGCTCTGAACAAACAAACAGCAAGAAAAATAGTTCCTATTAAAACATGAAATCCATGAAAGCCTGTCGCCATGTAAAAAGTAGATCCATAAATACCTGTACTTAACTTAAATGTTGCATGCATATATTCATAAGCTTGAAACATTGTGAAGATTGCACCAAGGATAACGGTTAGGACTAAACCTTGGATCAAACTTTTTCTATCATTTTCAAGTAATGCATGATGAGCCCAAGTAACAGTTGTTCCTGATAAAAGTAAAATTAGAGTATTGATTAAAGGTATGTGCCAAGGATCTAATGTCTGAATTCCTTTTGGTGGCCAAATTCCACCAATGATTTGGTCTGGAAATAAACTTGCATCAAAATAAGCCCAAAACCAGGCTACAAAAAACATCACTTCTGATGCGATAAACAAAGTCATCCCATATCGATGGCTAATTTGTACTACTGGAGTGTGATCTCCTTTTTCATGAGCTTCAATTACTACTTCTCTGAACCACATGAAGGCTCCATACGTAAGCACTGCCAATCCAATAATCATCAACCAGAGGCTTTTAGTAGAAAAATAGTAGACCGCTCCAATACATAAAATTAATGAAGCGAAAGAACAAAAAATTGGCCAAGGACTTGGATCAACTAAATGATAATCGTGTTTTTTTTCAGCTGCTGACATAATTATTTTCGAAACTTATCTACTTCAAATAAAGTATAAGATAAAGTTATATCTTTGACGTTTTTGGTCGCTGGGTCTTTAACAATTTCAGGGTCAATATAGTAGGAAACAGCAAGTTCTTTTGCTTCCTTTCCTCCTAATTTCTGCTGCTCAAAACAAAAGCACTCCAATTTATTAAAATATTTTCCAACCGAATCAGGAGTTACATTGAAAGTAGCCACAACCTTTAAATCTTCATTACTTTCATTTGTGACAGTAAAAATTACATTTTTTATCTCACCTGGTCTTAAATCTATTTTATTATTCTTTACCTGAAATCGTACTGGTAAATTTCCAGCTGCATTTGCATCAAATCGCATAGTTACTAACTGACCTGCAACAGTCGTTGGTAGTTTTTTAGTTACTTGTGGCGTTCCTCCAAATCCTGTCACTCTACAAAAAAGATCATACAAAGGAACAGAAGCAAAGGATAATCCTAGCATGATAAAAAAAATCAAAACTAAATACTTTGGATGTAAACTTTTATATTTTGCAGCGATCATAAAGGTCTATCAAAAATTCCACCGGTAATATTATAAATAGTATAGAAAAAAACAAAAATCATAAAACCAACTAATATCCAAGCAACTAATTTATTTTTGTTTTTAAGTTTCATAAATTATAGAAAAAAATAATTATCAATTAAAATAGTTGAAAAAATAAAAAATAGATAAAAAATAGAATAAATAAAAATATTTCTAGCAATACGATGGGATGAAGATTTTTCTTTTGTAATTAATAGTTGGAAAGATAAATAAATGTAAAAAAATCCAAATAAAGATGAAAAAAGTAAATTTGAATAACTTGCAAATCCAAGAAAATAAGGCGCTAATGTAAATGGCCAAAGAATAACAGAATAAAATAAAATATTTTTTTTTGTTACAGCTTCACCACTTACTACTGATAACATTGGTATTTTTGCTTTCTTATAATCTTCATTCTTATAAAGACTTAGTGCCCAAAAATGAGATGGAGTCCATAAAAAGATAATTAAAAATAAAATAATTGGCTCAACTGAAATTGAATTAGAAGAAATAGTCCAGCCTATGACAGGAGGAAAAGATCCTGCTGCTCCACCGATTACAATATTTTGCGGAGTACTTCTTTTGAGCCAGATAGTATAAATAAAAATATAAAATAAAATCGTGATTGCTAAAATAAGAGCAGATAAAAAATTAGAAAAAAAATACAAACCTGCAACCGAAATAAAGGATAAAATAACTCCAAAAATAAGTGCGTGTTGGTTTTTAACTTTTCCTAAGGGAATGGGTCTAAGACAAGTCCTTGACATAATTCCATCGATCTCAGCATCATACCACATATTAAGTGCTCCAGACGCTCCTGCTCCCAAAGCTACAAAAAATAATGAGATTGCTGCATCTACAAAGTTCGGTTTTATTGGTGCAATAACAATTCCTACTAGAGCAGTAAAAATAACCAAAGACATTACCCTTGGTTTCATTAGTTCAAAAAAACTTTTCAATATATTCGTAGAAGCTTTCACCGATGTGATAGATGCATCAGTCATTTTCTTTCACGAAACCTTTCTGGTTACTTAATTTGTGGTAACTCGTTAAATTGATGGAAAGGCGGTGGAGATGTAAGTGTCCACTCCAATGTAGTTGCGCCTTCTCCCCATGGATTGTTAGCCGCTTGTCTTCCTTTTACATATGCATGAATTACAACGGCAAAAAATACAAGCACACCAAAAGCGGAAATATAGGATCCAATAGATGATACATAATTCCAACCAGCGTAAGCATCTGGATAATCAGCATATCTTCGAGGCATTCCTGCTAAACCTAAAAAATGCTGAGGAAAAAATATTAAATTAACTCCAATAAAAGTAATCCAAAAATGAAGTTTTCCTAAAAACTCTGAGTACTCATAGCCAGACATTTTGCTAAACCAATAGTAAAAACCAGCAAATAGAGAAAATACTGCACCTAAAGATAAAACGTAATGGAAATGTGCCACAACATAGTAAGTATCATGCAAAGAAGTATCTACTCCTGCATTTGCTAACACTACTCCTGTGACTCCACCCACGGTAAATAAAAATATAAATCCTAAAGACCATAACATAGGAGTATTTAACGTAACCGAACCGCCCCACATAGTTGCAATCCATGAAAAAACTTTAATTCCAGTTGGTACAGCAATCACCATAGTAGCAAAAACGAAATACGCTTTAGTATCAACTCCCATTCCAACGGTATACATATGATGTGCCCAAACAATAAATCCTACCACTCCAATCGAAACCATTGCGTAAGCCATTCCCAAATATCCAAAAACGGGTTTTTTAGAAAACGTTGAAACAATGTGGCTGATAATTCCAAAGCCAGGCAAAATCATAATGTAAACTTCAGGGTGACCAAAAAACCAAAATAAATGTTGGAATAGAACTGGATCTCCCCCACCTTGAGGATTAAAAAAAGAAGTTCCAAAATTTCTATCAGTCAGCAACATCGTTATTGCTCCAGCAAGAACTGGTAATGAAAGAAGTAATAAGAATGCAGTCACTAGCATAGACCAAACAAATAATGGCATTTTGTGCATGGTCATACCCGGAGCTCTCATATTGAAAATTGTAGTAATAAAGTTAATAGCACCAAGTATTGAAGATGCTCCTGCTAAGTGTAAACTAAAAATTGCTAAATCCATTGCTGGACCTGGCTGACCTGCTTTAGAAGATAAAGGCGGATAAATAGTCCAACCTCCTCCAACACCTGTTGCGCCTGGAGGGCCTTCAACAAAAATAGATGCAAGCAGTAAAATAAAAGCTGCAGGTAGCAACCAAAAAGAAATATTATTCATTCTAGGAAAAGCCATGTCAGGCGCACCAATTTGTAAAGGCACAAACCAGTTTCCAAAACCACCAATCATTGCTGGCATCACCATAAAAAAGATCATAATCAAACCATGACCAGTAACTAAAACATTATAGAGGTGATAATCTCCACCTAAAATTCCATCACCCGGGTACATCAGCTCTGCTCTCATCAAAACAGAAAAAGTTGTTCCAATAACTCCTGCGATAATCGCAAAAATTAAATACATCGTTCCAATATCTTTATGATTGGTAGAAAAAGCCCATCTCTTCCATCCAGTTGGGTGGTCTTCGTGATGAGCGTCAGCAGTAGATGAGTAAGATGACATAATTTTTATTTCTCCTATTTTTCTTTTTTAACAATTAAATTATTTTCTGGATACATAGCATATTTAACTTTTGCCATATCTAACCACTCTTTATATTTCTCTTCAGAAACAACTTCTACAGTGATTGGCATAAATGCATGTTTAATTCCACAAAGTTCAGAGCACTGTCCATAAAAAATTCCCTCTTTTTCCGCTTTAAACCAAGTTTCATTTATTCTTCCAGGAACAGCATCTCTTTTTACTCCGAAGGCTGGTATCGCCCATGCGTGCAAAACATCATTTGCCGTAATTAAAACTTTTACAACTTTGTTAACCGGAACCACAACATGCTTATCAGTTGCTAATAATCTTGGCTGACCTGGTTTTAAATCTTTAGTTTCGACCATTGTTGCTTCAAAAGCAATTTTTTGATCTGGATATTCGTATCCCCAATACCACTGATAACCAATGGCTTTGATTGTTACGTCAGCTTTTGGAATTACATCTTGCTTGTAAAGTAATTTAAAAGACGGAACTGCTATAACCACAAGTATTAAACAAGGAATTACCGTCCATAAAATTTCGAGAGTAGTGTTATGAGTGGTTTTAGAAGGATTAGGATTTTTTGATGCTCTAAATTTGTAAACTCCATAAAGAATTAAAAATAAAACAAAAACTGAAATAGCAGTTATGATTGGAAGCAATATATAATCATGCATGAAGACAAGATCATCCATGATAGAAGTTACACTTTCTTGATAACCCAACTGCCAATTTTTAGGCTGAGTTGCATGTAGGCTTTGACCTGTTAAAAATACAAATATAGTAGTTAAAATTGATTTCATAAAATACCGATCTTATAACAAAACTAAGTCTAGTTAACTTTGCGACACTTTGACAAAAAGTGTACAAGGATAACTTAAAATTAAAAAAAATTATAGCAATAATGAACACTTTTTTTTCGGATACTGACCTTACAAGAGAAAAGGCAGAAGAGTTAGTTTCTGAAACTCTTAAAAACTGTGATGACGGTGAGTTATTTTTTGAACATTGTAAAAGTGAGTCTTTTGTTTTGGATGATAATAAAATTAAAAATACAAGTTACGACTCATCCATTGGATATGGCCTTCGGGGTGTTACTGGAGATACAACCTCCTACTCTCACTCTAATGAAATATCAAAAAAATCTCTAACAGAAGCATCTAAAAATTTACTAGCAAGTTTAAGAAATAAAAATGGGGTGATAGATAACTCCTCTTCGAGATCAAATGTAAAAATGTATGGAGACGTTAATCCAATTGAAGCTAAACCCTTTAACGAAAAAATTTCAATTCTAAAAGATGTAGATGAATACTTAAGAAAAAAAGATTCTTGCGTCAAACAAGTTACAGCATCTATCTCAGGAGAATATCAAGAAGTTGAAATCATTAAATCGAATAATCAAAACTTTCAAGATATCAGACCATTAGTAAGATTTAATGTTTCGGTCATGGTTGAAAAAAATGGAAGAAAAGAAACAGGGTCGTACGGTACTGGTGGAAGAATGAATTATGATGAATATATAGCTAGTCATAATTGGAAAAAAATTTGTGACGAAGCTTATCGACAAGCAATGGTTAATTTAGAAAGCAAACCTGCTCCCGCTGGAGAAATGAAAGTAGTTTTGGGACCTGGTTGGCCAGGGATTTTATTGCACGAAGCAATTGGTCATGGACTTGAGGGAGATTTTAATAGAAAAAAAACATCTGCATTTCATAATCTTATGAATGAAAAAGTTGCAAGTGAGCATGTTACCGTTGTGGATGATGGAACTATTGCTAATAGAAGAGGCTCTTTAACAATCGACGATGAAGGTACTCCTTCTTCAAGAACTGTATTAATTGAAAATGGAATTTTGAAAAATTATATGCAAGACAGAATGAATGCACGTTTAATGAAAACTAAATCAACAGGTAACGGAAGAAGAGAAAGTTTTGAATGCATGCCTATGCCAAGGATGACTAATACATTTATGTTAAACGGAAAACATACACAGGAAGACATGATCAAATCCGTTGATAAAGGAATTTTTGCAGTTTCATTTGGTGGAGGTCAGGTGGATATTACAAACGGAAAATTTGTTTTTTCTTGCACGGAAGCTTATGAAATAAATAATGGTAAAATTGGATCGCCTATTAAAGGTGCTACATTAATTGGTAATGGACCTGATATTTTAACTAAAGTATCCATGGTTGGAAATGACATGCAGCTTGATCCTGGAATTGGAACTTGTGGTAAAAATGGCCAATGGGTTCCAGTTGGAGTTGGGCAGCCGTCTATTTTAGTTGATGAGATTACTGTGGGTGGAACCCAACTTTAATTTAAATAATGGTTAATCAAAACCAATCCTGCAATTGCTGCAGTTTCCGATCTTAAAACAGTACTACCCAAAGAAAAACTCTTAAAATTTTTGTTTTGCAAAATCACTTCTCTCTCCTTGCTTGAAAAATCTCCTTCAGGTCCAATTAATAAAATATAGTTTGATTGTTTTTTTTCTATTATTTTTTCTAGTGAACTATTGAGTGAGTTAATATCTGCAAATAATATAGTTGATGTTGAAAAATTTTTCACGAAATTATCAAAGCTCAATGGATTTTGTAAATTAGGAAGTTGTATTTGATTGGATTGTTCAGCAGACTCAATAATTATTTTTTTTAAACGATCTATATTTATTTTCCTATTAATAGTATGGTCAGAAATAATAGGAATAAACTCTCTCACTCCTATCTCGGTAGATTTTTGAATTAAAAAATCTAACTTATTTCCTTTTGGAGGACAAAAAGCTAACGTTATTTTCGGTAGATCTGTAATCTCTCTTTTTTTAGATAAAATTTTTATTGTTGTTTTTTTTTTATCTATGGAATTTATCATTCCATAAAATTCACCATCATTTCCATTAAAAAACAAAACTTTCTGTCCCGCTTTAAGACGCATAACACTTGATAAATAATGTGACTGATCTTTATTAAGAATTATTTCACTTTGTTCGTTTAAATTTTCATTTAAAAAAATTCTAATTTTTTTCTCCATACAATTAAGTATATATGTATATATGAAAAAAAAATTTTCTAATATTAAAGTTTGCGCATTTGATGCCTATGGCACGTGTTTTGATATTAATTCAGCTGCAGAAACGATTAAAAATAAAATAGGAAAATCTTGGTTAGATTTTTCTAACACGTGGAGAACTACCCAGCTTGAATATACCTGGTTAAGAACCTTGATGAAAAAACATGCAGATTTTTGGAAAATTACAAAAGATTCTCTTAGCTACTCAATGAAAATTCATAATATTAATGAAAAATATAAAAAAGAATTACTCAGTTTATACAAAAATTTAAATGTTTATCCTGAGCTAAAACAAACTTTAGAAGAACTAAAAAGAAAAAAAATTAAAACATGTATTTTATCTAATGGGACTCCTTCATTACTGAAACATTTGGTGAAAAATGCAAATATTGAAAATCTTTTTGATTCTATTATCTCAATTGAAAAAATAAAAATTTATAAACCAGATCCAAAAGTTTATAAATTGGTTACAAATCAATTTAAATGCAAACCTAATCAAGTTTGTTTTTTAAGCTCCAATAGCTGGGATGTGGTAGGATCAGGATTTTATGGATTTCAGTCTATTTGGGT
>JAYONI010000002.1:0-22565 GCA_038121265.1 Candidatus Pelagibacteraceae bacterium
ATTGTAGCTCTTTAAAAGCTAAATTTATTCAGGAATTAAAACAATTTTAGGAGATATACATGTTCCATCATGGATTTCTTGAAACGCTTTGGCACCATCTTTCAAAGATCTAAATTCCATCCAACTTAAATCACCTAATTTTTTATTTTTTAAAATATTAATCGTATTTGCAAAATCTTGATTGGTATAACAGTAGGTTCCAATAACATTAATTTCTTGTAAGGTCATTTTTCTAAAATCAAAACTTCCAGCATCTTCAGAAAGTCCAATATGAACAATTAAGCCTCCTGGCTGTATAATATGAATCGATTGTCTTCTTGTTATTTCAAGCCCTACACAATCAATAACAACATCAAAACTATTTTCTAGAATAGTTTTATCATTGGGTAACAATGTTTTTGCTGAACATGACTCTTCACATTTTTTTAATCGCTTTGAATTAATATCTGTTACTGTAACATTTTCACAATTTTCTACCTTAGTTAAAAATAAAGCGCATAATAATCCAATAGCTCCTGCACCCATAATTAAAATTTTAGATTCATTAGGTTTTCTAAAATAATTATTCTTCACAACTTCAATAGCGTGATACGCAACTGCTGCTGGTTCTGATAATGATGCATACTTGCTGTCTAGTTGATCTGGTAAATCAAACATATTTTTTTTAGGAATAGAAACATACTCTGCAAATCCACCTGATCTTTCTACTGGTGTTTTCATTCCAATCATTGTTCTTGATGGACAAAGATGCTCTCTACCCAATTTGCAAAATACACACTCTCCACAAGTGATGAGTGGATTTAAAATAACTTGTTTACCTTTTAAATCTCCAGATTCAATAATTCCACTTACTTCGTGTCCAAAAATTAAAGGAGCTTCACGTCTTGAGTCTTTGCCGTGATAAGCATGCATGTCCGAACCACAAATGCCACAAGCACTAACTTTTATTAATGCCGATTGATCATCAACAGGGGGAACAGGTTCTTGTCTATAAACTAAAGTTTCTTTACCAGTATAAACTAGTGCTTTCATTCAACGTTGAAACCGTATTTTTTCAATCGCACATCGCCAGTTCTCGCATGCGCTTCCATACCTTCGTAACGAGAAATTCTCGCTGCAGCTGCTCCTACCGTTTCTGTCGATTCTTTTGTCATTCTTTGAAAGCTCAAGGTTTTAATGAATTTTCCTACAAATAAACCACCCGTATATCTAGCAGCTCCTTTAGTAGGTAAAATATGATTTGTTCCTGAACATTTATCTCCATAAGCAACGGTTGTTTCTTCACCGACAAATAAAGATCCATAATTCGTAAGATGTTTATGGAACCATTCTAAATTCTGTGTTTGTACCTCGAGATGTTCAGGAGCATATTGATCACTAATTTTAACCATTTCTTCATCCGTGTCGCAAAGAATAACTTCTCCATAATCTCTCCATGCAGCTTCTGCGCTGGTTCTTGGTAATTCAGGTAAATCTGCAATTAATTCCGGAACTCTTTTAAGAACTTTTTCTGCAAGTTCTTTGCTTGTTGTATATAGCCAGGCCGGAGAATTATACCCATGTTCTGCTTGTCCAACTAAATCAACAGCTACGATTTCTGGATCTGCTTTTGCATCAGCAATTATCCCAATCTCTGTAGGACCTGCAAATAAATCAATTCCAACTTTTCCAAATAAAATTCTTTTTGCTTCAGCAACAAATTGATTACCTGGACCAACAATAATATCTGCTGGTTGATTATTAAATAAACCGTTCGTCATGGCAGCAATGGCTGGCACACCACCTAAATTCAATATAACATCTGCTCCACATAAATCAGCTGTATAGATAATCACTGGGTTAGCTCCCTCGCCTGGTTTAGGAGGGCTGCAAGCAATAATATTTTTTACTCCAGCAACTTTTGCAGTTGTTACACTCATCACTGCTGAAGCAATATGAGCATATCTTCCACCTGGTATATAGCAACCCGCAGTATTCACGGGTACTAATTTTTGTCCAGCATACAATCCCTTGGAAAGCTCTACCTCAAAATCTTGACCATAATTTTTTAACTGAGCTTCAGCAAATTTTCTTACTCGATCATATGAAAATTGAATATCATCTTTAGTTTTTTGATCTAAAGTTTTTTTAATTTCTTCTATTCTTTCTTTCGAGACAATGATGTCACCTTCATATTTATCAAATTTTTTTGTTAAATCGATACAGCCTTGCTCTTTGGTTTCCTCAATTTCTTTTAATAGATCTTCTACAATTCCTGCTGTTTTTTTATCATCCGTAGAAGATGTTTTTGGTGATTTTTTTAAATAAGTAATTGCCATGTTATTTTCCTCCTAAATATGTTGGTAGCCATAAAGCAAGCTCTGGAAAAATAATTACAAGTAACAAACCTATTATTTGTAAAACCATAAATTGCATCATACCTAAATAAATATCTTTTAGATCCCACTGTGGCACAACGGCTTTTAAAAAATATGCTGATAAGGCCACGGGCGGTGATAGCCAGGCGGTTTGTAAATTAATTGCAACTAAAATTGCAAACCACGTTAAATTAAATCCTAATCCCTCAATCAATGGTAAAATGATTGGAATAACGATAAGAACAATTGGTACCCATTCTAATGGCCATCCTAATAAAAAGATTGCAACCATTACTATGGCTAAAATTAAATATTTGTTCATTTCTAAACCTAAAAGAAAATCAGTAAGAAGCGTTGGAGTTCCTAATCTTGCAAAAACTGCTCCAAAGAAATTAGAAGCTGCAACTAAAAACATAATCAATGCTGTTATTTCCAATGTTTTAATTAATGCATCTTTTAAATTAGTCATCGTTAATTTTTTATAAGCAATACAAAGAACAAGGGAACCAAAAGCTCCACAACCAGCCGCTTCTGTTGGAGTAGCTAATCCTAAAAGAATACTTCCTAATGCAGAAAATACTAATGCTGCAGGTGGTACTAATCCTAAAATAAATTCAATCCAAACTTCTTTCATAGATCCTGCGCGCAACTTCACCGGTAAGACTGGTCCTAACTTTGGATCCATCCAGCATCGTAAAGTGACATAAGCTGCATACAAAACAGCCAACATAATCCCCGGAATAATTGCTGCAGAAAACAAGTCTGTAACTGGAATTTCCATGATCGGTCCCATAACAACCAACATAATGCTTGGTGGAATAAGAATGCCTAAAGTTCCTCCAGCTGTAATCACACCAGCTGAAAGTTTCACATCATAGCCAGATTTATTCATCGATTTAGCTGCCATGATACCTAAGATAGTTACAGAAGCTCCAACAATACCTGTAGCAGCTGCAAAAATTACAGAAACAAAAAGAACAGCATAAAACAATGCTCCTCTAACTCTAGAAAGCATCAATTCAACTGCTGAAAATAATCGCTCCATCAAGCCTGCATTTTCCATCATGATTCCCATAAAGACAAAGAGCGGGACGGCGGCGAGCGCCTGTTCGGTCATGACCATAGAGAACTGCAAGGTCATTAAATAAAAAACTAACTTACCAAATCCTAAATATCCAAAAACAAATCCTAAAAAAATTAGAGTAAAGGAAATTGGAAAACCAATAAAAATTGCAAATAGCATCACTCCGATTAAGAGCACTCCTAACATTTCTGGACTTATAAATTCAGTAATCATTCTTCGTCAGGCCATTTACCTTTCTTGGCAGCCCAGTATGATTTTAATACTTCTGAAATACCTTGAATTAATAAAAATAATATCCCGAACCATAGACAGGATTTAATTGGCCACAATACTGGCATCCACGCAGTATCCATTCCTCTTTCATCTCTCATGATAGACTCTAAGACAAAACCGTTTGTCATGTAGAAAAAGAAAATAAGACCAGGAAAATAAAAAATTAAATATAAAATAGTATCTATTTGTCCTTGTGCTTTAGTTGTAAAATTTCTGTATAAAAAATCTGCTCTTATATGAATACCTTTTGACAAAGCATAAGCTGAACCCAATATAAATAAAGCCCCATATAAAAATCTGCTCATATCGTATGCCCAAACAGTTGGAGCTAAAAAAAACTTTCTTGCGACTACCTCGTAGACCATGGCAAAAATTAATGGCATTGTAATCCAACAAACAATTTCTCCAGTTTTTTTACTAAAAGTATCAATTTTTGTGATTAAGAAAGACATCCAACGAGGCATGTTTTTAGGCATTTTGCCTGTACCTTGTTTTCTGCCAGCAATTAACTCATCGGCAAAGTCAATTTTTAACTCTTGCTTTTTAGGTTTCTTAATTTGTTTTTTATTCTTTGCCATTTTTATCTATCTAATTAATCAAAGCGGATCTTCTTTTTAAGAGAGATCCGCTTTGACCTTAATTTACTTGATATTTAAAACTACTTCTTTTTTAAAGTATCTGCATGTGCCATTCCAAGTTTTGCATTTGACATTTGAGCACCGCTCCAGAAAGGAACAGCTATGTCAGCAAAATCTTTTTGTGACTTCCAAACTTTAGCAAAAAATGCATTGTTCTTAGCATTAGTTTCTAAACTTTTCTTTGCAGCAGCCATATATGCTGGAAAATAATCAGAAGGAGTATCATGAAGAATTACACCATGATTTTCTGTAAGATCTTTCAAAGCTTTTCCATTTTCATAAATTCTATAGCTCATAGATCTAATCAATGAAGCATCAGCAGCAACTTCCATTGCATTTCTCTCATGCTTAGTTAAGCCTCTCCAAACTTTTCCATTAATATATAAGTCAGCATTCACGACAACTTGGTGAAGACCTTGTAAGTAGTAATGTTTAAGAACTTTTTGAAATCCAAAAACACTGTCTGGCTTTGGACAACACCACTCAGCAGCATCGATGGTTCCTTTTTGTAACGCTGGAAGAATATCTCCTCCACCCATTGCAACTGAAGCAACTCCGATGTCTTTATAAGTTTGACCAGGAATTCCTGGAGGTGTTCTAAATCTATACTTTCTAAAGTCTGCCATGCTCTTAATTGGCTGTTTAAACCAACCTAAAGCTTCTGGACCAACTGGTTGCAGCATTAAACCATGAACATCTCTTTTCATTTCTTTCCAAAGCTGGTTGTAAAGTTGTTTACCACCACCGTATTGGAACCATGATAAGAATGCTATGTTGTCAATACCAACACCTGCTCCTGCTACTGGCGAACCAAATAACATTGCAGCTGGATGTTCTCCTGACCAGTAATGCGTCCAAGCAAATCCACAATCAATTAAACCTTTGTCAACTGCGTCCAAAGTTTCTTTAACTCCAACCACTGTTCCTGCAGGTAAAATTTCGAATTTGACTGAACCACCAGTTAAATCTGTAACTGTTTGACCAAAATCTTTTAACATCACAACTTCATCAGCTTTTGCACTGATCACAGTTTGACATTTTAAAGTTTTAGTTTTTGCAAAGGATCCTGTCGCTGAAAACGAAACAGCAAACAAAATTCCTAAGAAAATACTTAGTACTTTTTTCATTATTTCCCCCTATTAATATTAATATTGGGACAAAACTTATTAAGGAATACTTGACATGTCAAACTAAAAGTGGCCAAAAATATTAAGGGAATTAACTACTAAAACAAATATTTTCTTGATAAAACAGTGCAACAAAAATGAGTGATTTTGACTACATCATAATTGGCGCTGGTTCAGCTGGATGTGTCTTGGCAAACAGGTTAACAGCTGATGGAAAAAATAAAGTTCTTCTTTTAGAAGCAGGAGGAAAAGATACTTATCCTTGGATCCACATTCCAGTTGGTTATTTTAAAACTATGCATAATCCAAAAGTTGATTGGTGTTTTCATACTGAAAAAGATGAAAGTATGAACAATAGATCAATAAGATATCCAAGAGGTAAAACGCTAGGTGGCAGTTCTTCAATTAACGGACTTTTATGGATTAGAGGTCAAAGTGATGATTACGACCACTGGAGACAGCAAGGAAATGCTGGATGGGGATGGAAAGATGTTCTTCCTTATTTTTTAAAATCTGAAAATAATGAATTAGGATCAACAGAATTTCACAATGACAAAGGTCCAATCATTGTATCTAATAAAAAAATTAATCTTAAAATGTTAGAGGAATTTCAAAATGCAGCTGAAGAAATTGGAATACCAAAGACAAATGATTTTAATACCGGAGATAACTTTGGAGTTGGTTATTTTCAATTTACTACCACAAGACAAAATTTACTTAAATTAAGATGTAGCGCAGCCAAAGGTTACCTCAACCCTGCAAAAAACAGATCTAACTTAAAAATAGTAGTTAAAGCTCATGTTCAAAAAATAAATTTTGCAGGAAAAAAAGCTGAAGGGGTTAGTTATTATGTTGGTAATAATTTACATACGGTAAAAGCAAATAAGGAAGTAATTTTATCTGCTGGTGCAATTGGTTCTCCTCACATATTGCAAGTGTCAGGAATTGGCGAAGAACAAAAGTTAAAAAAACACGGAATAGAAATTGTTCATGAATTAAAAGGTGTCGGTCAAAATCTACAAGATCATTTAATGTTTAGACCGGTCTATAAGGTAAAAAATTTAAAATCACTGAACAGTAAAATTAATAGTTTATTTGGTAATTTTTTAATCGGTTTAGAATATATTTTTAAACAAAGTGGCCCAATGACTATGGGTGCTAGTCAAGTATGTGCTTTTGTGAAAAGTGACTCTTCTCGAGCAACACCTAACCTTCAATTTCACGTACAACCCATTAGCACAGATATATTGGGTGCAACTAAAATGCATGATTTTGATGGTATTACGCCTACAATTGCCAATGTGAGACCAACTAGTAGAGGCGAAATAAACATAAATAGCAGCGACAGTAGAGATAACCCCAAAATTAAAATGAATTATCTTTCAACCCATGACGATAGAGATGTAGCTGCAAAAGGTTTGAAAATTGTACGAAAAATTATGTTTGAAACTAATACATTTAAAAAATATGAGCCTGAAGAGTACCGACCAGGAATAAACATTACTGATGATGAAGAACTTGTGAAAGCTGCAAGTGAACATGCTCAAACTATTTTTCATCCTGTTGGTACTTGCAAAATGGGATCAGATGAAAATGCAGTGGTAGATTCAAATTTAAGAGTACATGGAATTCAAAATTTAAGAGTAATTGATGCATCTATTATGCCGACCATTACCTCAGGAAATACTAATGCACCTACAATAATGATTGCAGAAAAAGCTGCTGATCTTATATTGAACAACAGATGAAATATCTTCAATCAATCAACCTGAAAAATAAATTTGCCTTGGTAACAGGTGCAGGAAAAGGATTGGGAAGAGCTTGCTCTATTGCACTAGCAGAGGCAGGAGCGACGGTTATTGCGTTAAGTCGAACACAAAAAGATTTGGATCAATTAGAAAAAGAAATAAAAAAAATTAAAGGTAAGGTTATTAAAATTCATTGTGATGTAATGAATTATTCAGATCTACAATCTAAATTACAAAAAGTGAAAATTATAGATATTCTCGTTAATAATGCAGGCACAAATATTCCTGAACCCTTTGATCAAATTAAACAATCCAGCATGAATTACTTGGTAGATCTAAATTTAAAAGCTGCTTTTAATGTAGCTCAAACAGTTGTCAAAAAAATGTTAAAAAATAAAAAAAGAGGTGGCTCTATCATTAACATGTCCTCTCAATTGGGTCATGTGGGTATGGCCGGAAGAAACATTTACAATATGACTAAATTTGGGATCGAAGGCCTAACCAAAGGGATGGGTGTTGAGCTTGCTAAAAACAATATACGTGTAAATACTGTTGCTCCAACTTTTGTTGAAACTCCAATGGTAAAGAATTTTTTTAAAAATAAAAAATTTAAAAAAGCTGCATTATCTAATATCCCTATGGGTAGAGCTGCTACTGAAAGTGATGTGGCAACCGCAGTATGTTTTTTAGCATCTTCAGCTTCCTCTATGATTACAGGAACATCCATCGTAGTGGATGGTGGTTGGACAGCAAAATAATTTATTTTGTAGGATAAATAATATCTTTAATTTTCAATCTTTGAATTTTTCCTGAAGATCCTTTAGGCAATTCTTTTAAAAAATGTATTCTACTAGGAGATTTAAAAGGACCCAATAAACTTGCACAATGCTCTATTAATTCTTTTTCATTGATTGAAGAATTTTCTTTAATAACCACTCCTGCCTCAACTTTTTCTCCATAGTGATCACAGGCAACCGCAAATGCTGCCGCTTCTACAATCTCGCTATTTTGGTACAAAACATCATCTATTTCTCTTGGTGAAATATTTTCTCCACCTTTAATAATAAGCTCTTTTATTCTACCTCTAACAAAGACAAATCCATCGTCATCCATCAATCCAAGATCACCCGTTAATAACCAATCTTGGCTAAAGCTTTTTTCCGTAGCTTCTGGATTTTTATAATATTCCTTCATCACATTATCTCCTCTAACAACAATCTGACCTATAGTATTTCTTGGTACTTCATTAAAATTATCATCAAAAATTTTAACTTCATTACCTACAGCTATGCCTGGAGAACCATATTTTATAATTTTAGGAGGCATAGGATTGGAAAGAATAGGAGAGCAAGTTTCTGTTAATCCCATCGTTTCAATTAAGGGAATTTTAAACAGTTCTTCAAATTTTTTATGTGTTTCGGGAGCTAAAGCTGCTGATGCAGATCTACCAAAACGAAAATTTTTTAAATCAACACTCTGCATTGCTGCACTATCAAATTTATTTATTAAAGAGCTAATAATTGTTGGAACTACGCTAAACCAAGTACATTGAAATTCAGATATAAATTTCCAAAAATTATTTACTGAAAATTTTTCACACAATACTACGGAGCTTCCACTTATGAGTGGTGCCAATACTGTATTGATTGCACCATTAATATGAAACAATGGAAGTACACACATAGCTCTATCCTTTGCTATTATATCGTGTGCATCAATACAATTTTGCCCTCCTGAAATAATATTTTTATTAGAAAGCATTACACCTTTAGGCTTTCCCGTTGTTCCGGATGTATACATAAGCAATGCTGGATTAGCTTCTTCAACCTCTGTAATGAATAGTGATGCGCTTTCATCTAACTGTTCGATAAAAGTATTTTTATCCACTGTAATTAAGTCAATTTTTCTAGTTTGTTTTTGTATTAATTTTTTAGATAAATTTAAATATTGATCAGAGGTAAAAACTATATTTGAATCTGAATGATCCAATACATAAGAAAGCTGATCCTCACCAGCAACAACATTTAATGGAACTTGGACCATGCCAGCGTACATAATTCCTAGCATTAAATAAATGCTACTAATAGAATTTTCTATGACGGTACAAACCGCATCTCCTTTTTTAAGATTTTGTTCCTTAAAATAAGCAGCTAGTTTTTCAATATTTTGTTTAAATTCTAGAAAAGAAATTTGTTTTTTAGTATGCGGACAAATAACAAAAATTTTATCTGGATTATTTTTAGCATGATAATCTAAATAATATTTTACCGTCTTTACTTGATCTGACATGACTAATTACAATTGATCTAAATTTTTACTATCATGCTGACTGCAATAATCTTGAAAATAATCTTTCAAGCCTGGCTCCTTGCCGTCAATTTCTCTAACTATTCGAGTAAGATTTAAAAAATGTTTATAATTTAAATTATCATAAATACTATTTTCACCCCAAGTTCCACACCCCATAGATAGTGAAAAAGGAAGACTATTACGAAAACTGCCACCTGTCGCAAAAGTATGAGCTTGATTAACTATTACTCTACATACTGGAAGTTCCAAACCTAACTCTAAAACTCTATGATCATCTTTTGAATGAATTCCAATCGAATGTCCCTTACCCTGATACTCTAAAATTTGATTAGAAATGTTTTTTGCATCAGTAAAATCTTTAGCTTTAAATATAGTTAATACTGGAGATAATTTTTCTCCAGAAAAAGGAAAGGATTTTCCCACTCCTGTTTCTTCAACTATAATGAAGGAATTATCTTCTGAATATGTTTTGGTTAAATTAAATTCTTTGCAAATTTCAAAAGCAGTTTTCGCTAAAATTTTTCTATTTAATTTCCCATCAATCCATAGTTGGCTTTGTAGATGTTTTTTTTCATCAGAATTTAAAAGAAGACCTCCGATATTTTGTAACTCTTTTACAAATTGGTCATAAACAGAATTTACAATAACCAAATTATTTTCCGAAGAGCAGCTGGTAGAATTATCAAAAATTTTGGAAGCTTTAATTTTTACTGCAGCCTCTTGTAAATTAGAGGTTTCATCTACAATAACTGTTGCGTTACCTGCACCTACTCCAATTGCTGGTGTTCCACTAGAATATGCCTCTCGTACGTTATTTTGCGAACCAGTAACAATAACTAAATCAACTTGGCTCATTAATTCCTTGGTAAGATCTTTGGTTACAGGATCTGGTACTGCCTGGACTAAATCTAAAGGCGCTCCAATTTTGCTCAGCTCAATATGAATAAATTTTAATAATTCATTAAATACTTTTAATCCTGCGGGCGAAGGGGAAATAATAATTGCATTACCACATTTTATTGCATTTAAAATATTATTCATTGGAGTTGCAACTGGATTTGTTGATGGTGTTATTGCTCCAACAACACCAACTGGTTTTGCAATTTCAATAATGCCCTTTTCTTTATCATCAGTAATAATTCCAACAGTTTTAGCTTTTTTTAAATCCCTTAAAAGCCCCAATGTTTTTCTTCTATTTTTAATTATTTTATCTTCTACCTTTCCAAGACCAGTACTTGCGACTGCTAATTCAGAAAGTTGTTTATTATTTTTAGGATTACATATAGCCCAAGCTACCGCCGTTACAGTTGCATCAACTTTTTCCTGGCTATATTTGGAAAAAATATTTTGAGCAATTCTAGCCTTATTAATAATGGCAGCAATTTTATCTTTCATATTTGTGTTTTAAATTTTTCTAAAGAAGAACAATAAAGTTTACTCCCTTATACCATAAGGGAGTAAACTTATTTATATTTAATTTATTTTTCTGAAAGACCTTTAAGAAGTTCTTTTAATGAAACCTCTCTCTTAGCCCACATGTCTTGAACTTCAGCACGTGTCATGATTCTTAAAGGAGAACCTCCAGCTTTCATTTGATTAGCAACTTTTTTGTCTTTGAACATCAAAGGAACTCTTTCAGCTAAAAAATCAATCACCTCTTTTGGTGTTCCTTTTCTAACCATAAAACCTCTGAAATTTACACTGGCATTGCTAACATTGTATCCTTGTTCTTTAAAAGTTGGAACTTCAGGTAAGAAGTCTTTGTCTCTTTCTAAGTCTGCTACAGCTAAAATTTTAATAGTTTTTTTAGTTCTGTAAGCATCAGATAAATTGTTAAAACCAGCCATGATTTGACCGCCTTTAACAGCTGCAAGACCAGCTACCGCACCTTTGTGTGGAACATAAGTCATTTTTGCACCACTAGATTTTTCAAACTCTAAAAATGCAAGGTGATGACCGACAAATTTTCCAGCTCCAGAAAAAGTAACTTTGCCAGGATTTTTTTTTGCGAAGTTAACTAAATCTTTTACGCTATTAAAAGGACTATCCTTATTAACAATTAGTACTGCAGGATCTGCTCCCCAATTTGCAATTGGTTCTAAATTTCTTGCATTGTACTGGACATCTTTCATCACGATAGACTGAGAAACAAAGTGAGGAATATTATACGCAGCTAAATCATAACCATTTGTCTTTGATTTAGTTGCAAACCAATTCCAACCTACTTTTCCACCTGCACCTGCTTTGTTAATCACCACGATTGGCTGACCAAGATATTTTTCCTCTCCCGCCATCATAGAAACAATTCGTGCTTGAAAATCAGTTGCTCCACCTGGTGGGTAACTAACCATCAAACTTATTGGACTCTCTGGATACTTGGCATTAGAAATTCCCATGCCACTCATCAAAAAAACGAAAGTTACAATAAGTAACTTTTTCATTAATGCAAAATATAATTTCATTTTACACTTCCTCCCCTTTTTTGTTAATGAATATATATTCTCTTTTTAATTATCAGTTGGCAAGACTAAATAAAATGAACTCGGGTACCTGAACTTTAAGCATAAGACTGAATAAAACATATATAAAACACATAAATAAACTACATATAACTCCTGCCTTAATTAAACTTTTTATATTTTTTTCACCTGGAGAATAAAAAGTAGTAATAAAGAAGAAAATTAAAGTTGTAGAAAAATAAAATCCTAATTCTTCTCCAAACAAAATAAATAAAACAATAAATATAATGGTAGGAAAAATTTTTTTTAAATTTAGTTCTTTATAAAATTCATTTTTTTTTCTTAAGTAAGAAATAATTAAAATACTTACTATAATTACTAAAATGACGGAATAAGTTCTTGGTAATAAATAGGCTGCTGAATTTCCACTGCTAAAAGATAGATAGGATAAAAAAATCGCAATAAGTGAAGCAACGATTAAAACAATGGTGTTATTTATTTTGATCATTTAATTTTTTTTTTCTTTAAAATTTCTCCATACAGACCATAAGCAATGGATAGTATGCATAAACCGATCATCACTTGATTGATGGGTCCATCAAGAAGATACATTATTATACCATCTTGGGTATCTGCAATTAATTTGGCTGTTATAAAATTTGCTTCAGCAATAGGTCCAAGCATTATTCCAAGCACAATTGGTGCAGCAGAAAAACCTAATTTTGAAATTAAAAACATAAATGTTCCAAGAGACAACATAACAATTACATCTGCAAAACTATTTTGCACACTGTAAGTTCCAAAAATTGAAAGCACCACAATGATACCTGCCATATAATGAACCGGGGTTCTTAAAACATATTTTGCAAGTCCACTTATATACAATCCAAAAATACACATGAAAAATTGTCCAACTAATAAAGAATCGATAAAAGTCCAAACTACTTTTGGATGCATTTTAAATAGATCTGGGCCTGGAAAAATTCCATGAATTAACAAACCACCTAGTAATACTGCTGCAGTTGGGCTGCCTGGAACACTTAAAATTAAAAGAGGTACTAAAGATGGTCCAACAATTGCATTATTAGCCGACTCGGCTGCAATAATACCATCAGGTTCTCCTTTGCCAAATTTGTCAGCCTTAGTTGGAGTAAATTTTTTAATCTGATCATATGCAACAAGTCCTGCAATTTGTCCTCCCACTCCGGGAATAAGACCAATGATAGTTCCCACAACACTACCAACAGTTAAAGCTTTTACTCGTGAAATATTATATTTTATAGAGTCTATTAATTTTCTTTTTTCCATCTGAAAAATATCAGATTCATTTAATTTATTTTCAATTAATGAAAAAACTTGAGGAATGGCAAACAATCCAACTAGAGCTGCAATAATATTTACACCTCCAGCAAATATAGGATCAACAACAAATCTTTCTACACCAATGATCGGGTCCGTACCAATAGTTGCAATCCACATACCAAATGCTCCAGAAAAAATTCCCTTAGAAACAGATCCAGAATCAAAAGTTGCAATTACGGTTACACCCAAAATTGCAATCCAAAACATTTCGGATGGTCCAAATTTTAATGCAAATTTAGCTAGAATAGGAGTGAAAAAAATTAACACTATGATTCCAACTACTCCCCCAACTAAAGAACTAATAAAACAATAATGCAAAGCTTCTTTGGACTGATTATTTTGAGCCATGGGATAACCATCCATAACAGTTGCAATGTTAGCAGGCGCTCCAGGAATTTTTAGTAATATTGCACTTATTGCACCTCCTGCTATTGTTGAAGTATAAACAGCTCCCAACATAATTAATCCCTGTTCGGCAGGCATATGAAAAGTAAAAGGAATTAATAAAGCAACTGCCATAGTTGGGCTTAAACCAGGAGCAGCTCCTAATAAAATTCCACCTATTGTACCAAAAGTTAAAGTTAAAATATTAATTAAAGAAAATACTTCACCAAAGTAATTTAAAAATTCCAAAAATCCCCCAATCTTTAGATTAGAAAACCTTATTATAAATATTATTGATAATCAATCTCATTAAGAGATGAATACTAAATTAATTTAGTAAGTATAAAAAATAAACTTTCTGGAAAATTTCTAACGTAACAATACTAACAACTCCAACAGTAATAGCTGCAGTAAGTCCAACAATCATTGGTTTAAAACCAAGATTTTTTAATTCACTAAACTTAGTTGCAAGTCCCAATGAAGCCATTGCCATACTTAAAAATACTGATGCTGAACTTTTAATAAAACTAATTGTGCTTGCCCAAACTTGATCAGCAATAAAAATAGAGTCTTCAAACAGGCCGTCTCTAACTAAACTGTATCCATCTCCCAACAAGAACAGCTCATCACCCAACGTTCTTGCTGTAACCATCGCTAAAAAACCTAGTATGAAATACGGAAAAATTTTTGCAATCGAATAAGATTTTTTATCTTTTTGTCCTCTGCTATAGAAAAAAGCAATTAAAGGTATCATTACTATTAAAAAAGTATTTCTCACTAATTTAGTAATTGTTGAAATTTCTAAAACTTGAGGGTCGCTGTATTGCTGATCGTAAATTAATCCTGCGCCTGCAACTTGTGCAGTCTCATGAATAGCTGTACCCAAAAATAAACCAGCAGATTGAGGGTCATTTAAATAATAAAAATGAACAAAGTATGGATATAAAAACATCGCCAAGATTCCAAAGATAGTAATGTTTGCAATTGCATAAGTGATTTCACCTTTTTTTGCATCAATCACTGGAGCTGTTGCTACGATGGCAGTAGCGCCACAAATTGCGGTACCGATAGCAATTAAGTAAGACATTTTTTCTGAAATATTTAAATATTTAATTAAAATTCTAATAATCACTAATGCAGCAACGATACAGACTATCACCAAAGGAATAGATAAAGAGCCATACTTTACAACATCTGCAAAACTTAGTCTTACACCTAAACAAATAATCCCTGCTCTTAAGATATATTTTAGTGAGAAGTTAATCCCTGGCTTAAAAATATCTCCAATGTTGTAAATATTACCCAAAATTAAACCTAGGATAATCGCAATCATCACGGTTGAAATTGGACTTTTTTTTAATCCTAATAGTTGAATGCCAACAAATTGATTAATCGCTTCAGAAAAAACGTAAATAACAAACGCTAATAAAATTCCATGAGCATATTTTGCATACTCAGGATTAATTCTAAACCAAGATGTTTGTTTGCTTTTTGCTATTGCTGACACGAAATAAATTAAGCTACGTTAATTGTTACAGAATGATCTAACCAACTATTGTTGGCATAACCTCTCTCATTTTCCATTCGTTCCATAGGTTGCGTTTGCCATCTAGAGTTAGAAGCTTTAGATGAAAGAATGTATTTGCCTGGTTTTAAATTTGTTTCTAATTCAAATTTTCTCCAAGCAAATCTTCCATAATCTTTTCCAACAAATTTTGCTGTTTCCCAATCAGCGCCACCATTAATGGAAACCTTAACTTTTGTTACATCGTACATCCCACCCATTGCTACACCTGAAATTTTAACTTTACCTGATGGTACGACTCCATCTTTAGCATAAGGGTTGGTAATCCATGATTTTACCGGCATCTCCCAACATGAAGGATATTGCGGTCCTTTTTTTCCATGGGGAGAAATACGATAACTATCTCTTTGAATTTTAAATGAAGATTCTTTTTGTGAAAAATCTAATCTAGCTAAATGCTTGATATTATTGATTCCGAAATAACCAGGAACTATCAATCGCAAAGGTGCTCCATGTGCTAACGATAAATCTTCACCATTCATCTTCCAAGCTAAAATAGCATGTTTCACAACACTGATAGGTTGAGACCTTTCTATTGCAGTTGTTACTGGATTCAACATCGCAGGAATAGTTTCGCCTCCTCTACTTGTCATAAATTTTGTCTTACTTGAAATACCTCCGCAGGCATTAATTACATCTTTTACTGGAACCCCTTCCCATTCAACACAAGCAGCAGCACCTGTTAACCACTGCGTACCTCTTGGGGCATGTCCAAAAAATCCTCTTCCATTTCCAGAACACTGCAAAACAGTAACGATCTTTTTCGATCCTAATTTTTTTAAATCTTTTAATTTAAAAATTGTAGGACTTCTGACACCAGAAATTCTTACAATCCAATCCTTAAACTCACCCTCTTTTACATAATCAATCTCATCTTGCTTCATTGAAGGAAGATTATTTCTCACATACACATATTTATTTGGAGTAATAACTGTTTGACCAAGAACAGAACGATGCGTTTCAATTGTATTGTCACTGTGAATGATAAATGAAGGTCTATCTTTCCATGACACATAATCAGGTAGATCGGACAAACCTAATCCGCCATCATCTTTTTTATGGTTAGCATAAAGATTTATTCCTGGGAAAACTGAAGCAGCAAGAGCCAGTCCTGCAGAATTTTTAATAAAGTTACGTCTAGAAGTGCTGTTAATATTTTTCATAGTTTTAGATATTTAATTATGGTGCTCCTATATGAGAATTGTAATATTCCGACAAGAAAAAATTAAAAAACTAAATGAGAATTTATTTGATTTATCAAATAATATAGAAAATATAAGGTTTTATGAAGTATGACAAATTAGGCAGGTCTGACATTTCTATTAGCAGACTTTGCATGGGGACTATGACCTTTGGTTCTTACAATACTAAAGAGGAGGGATTTGCGATCATGGATTATGCCTTTGAGAATGGCATCAATTTTTTTGACTCTGCAGAAATGTATCCAACGCCTCCAAATAAAAATACAGCTCACCTGACCAATAAAATTATTGGAGAATGGATCAAACAAAAAAAGAATAGAAATAAAATAGTTATAGCAGATAAAATTGCCGGTCGATCTATACCGAGAAATTCCGTAGGCTGGTTAAGACCCACAGGAGAAGATACAAGACTAAATAAAGAACAAATTAATTTTGCCATCGACAATAGTTTAAAAAATTTAGGTGTTGACTATATTGATTTATATCAATTGCATTGGCCTGATCGATTGGGAAACTTTTTTTATGGACTTGAATACAAACATAAAGAAGATGAAAGTATTTCCATTGAAGAAACTCTTAGTGCACTTGAGGAAAATATTAAAAAAGGAAAAATTAGGCATATTGGAATTTCTAATGAAACTGCCTGGGGAGCGAGTCAGTTTATAAAAATTGCTGAAAAAAATAATTGGACAAAAATTTTAACTATCCAAAATCCTTACAGTCTTGTGAATCGTAGTTTTGAAGTAGGACTTGCTGAAATTTGCATAAGAGAAAAAGTTGGGCTATTGGCCTATTCACCGTTGGCTGGTGGAGTGTTAAGTGGAAAATATCTAGATGGAAAAATGCCGGCAAAGTCTAGAATGTCGATCAGTAAAGAAAGATATCCGAGGTATTGGACATTAAACACTGAGCCTGCTGTTAAAAGCTATATCGCAATAGCTAAAAAATATGGTCTAGATTGCTGTCAAATGGCCCTTAAATTTTGTGAAATCCAGCAATTCATGTCTGCGGTCATCATCGGGGCGACTAATTTAGAACAACTTAAAAACAACATACAAAGTATTAATCTTGAATTAACAAATGAAATTATTGAGGATATAAATAAGGTACAATTAATTTATTCAAACCCATGCGTATAAAAAAAATTATTTTAGTTTTCATCTTTTCTTTTTTTGTTTCTTCGGTGGCAATAAGCGCAATAAAAATAGAAGGTAAATTTAAAAATTGGGAATCTCACTACACTGAAGATGGCAAAGACAAAGTATGCTTTGCAGTGTCCATGCCGATTAAAAAAGAGCCAAAAAATCTGAATAGAGCAGAAGCAAGAATATTTGTCACGTTTAGAACTAAAACAAATATAGCAGATGAAATAAGTATTACTGGTGGTTATCCATATAAAAAAGATAGTCAAGTAAGTGTGAGCGTTGATAACGCATCATTTAAATTTGACGTTTCTGACAATTTTGCATGGCTGACTGCGAATAAAGATGAAGCAAAAATGATTCAACAAATGAAAAAAAAGAATGAATTAAAAGCAACAGGATTATCTGCAAGAGGGAACAAAACTCATGATACTTATTCTCTTCTAGGCTTTACCGATGCTTACAATTCAGCAAAAAATAAATGCAAAAAATAAAAAAAATAGTTTTAGCATACTCTGGTGGTCTTGATACTTCTGTTATCTTACGTTGGTTACAAGAAAAGTATGGATCAGAAATCATTTGTTATACTGCTGACCTTGGACAAGAAATTGATCGAAAAAAAATTATGACAAATGCCAAAAGACTTGGCGTAAAAAATGTAATTATAGAGGATTTACAGGAAATATTTGTAAAAGATTATGTATTTCCCATGATTAGAGGAAATGCACTTTACGAAGGAATTTATTTACTAGGTACCTCAATTGCTAGACCTTTAATTGCAAAAAGACAAATTGAAATTGCAAAAAAATTTAAAGCTGAAGCTGTTTCCCATGGTTCTACGGGTAAAGGGAATGACCAAGTTAGATTTGAATTGGGATATTATTATTTTGGACCTAAAATTAAAGTTATTGCTCCTTGGAGAGATTGGGATTTTGCATCAAGAAGCGATCTTATTAATTACGCAAAAAAAAACAATATACCAGTGCCTCAAGATAAAAAAGGCGCTCCACCTTTTTCTGTCGATGATAATCTGTACCACACTTCAACTGAAGGAAAAGTATTAGAAGATCCTAGCAAACCAGCACCAGAGTTTATTTTTCAAAGAACAACTTCGCCTGCCAAAGCTCCAAATAAACCCACTTCTATTTCATTAGAATATAAAAATGGAGACCCGGTTGCTTTAAATAATAAAAAATTATCTCCCGCAAAACTTCTGAGAAAATTAAATGATATAGCTGGGAAGAATGGAATTGGTAGAGTTGATCTTGTTGAAAATAGATTTATTGGAATTAAATCTAGAGGAGTATATGAAACGCCAGGTGGAACTGTTTTAACTTTTGCCCATCGAGCAATTGAATCCATTACTCTAGACAAAGAAACAATGCATAAAAAAGATGCTATCATGTCTAGATATGCTGAACTCATCTACAATGGGTATTGGTTTTCAAATGAAAGATTTAAATTACAAAAAATTATTGATGCTAAAAAAAATAAGGTAAATGGAACAATAAAACTTTCTCTGTATAAAGGAAATATAACTATCCTCTCCAGACAATCTAAAAGTAAAGCTTATTCAATGAAAAAAGTTTCGTTTGAAGAAAATAAAACTTTTAATAAGAAAAACGTTGAAAGCTTTATTGCCAGACATTGCAAATTGCTTAGAAAATAAGTCTACTAATAGTTGTACTTGTCAATTTAGACTTGATTAACAACATTTTTTTCAATCTTCCTCTTATCTGAAACGATAGTACTATCAGAGTAATTTTTTAACAGGGGGTGTAATGAAAAAAAACAAAACAATTAATTCAAGAAGAAAATTCTTGAAGACAGCTGCCTTGGGAACGAGTGCACTAGCAATAGGCGCAAGTACATTGGCAGCTCCAGCAATCACTGCAGAACGTAAAGAAATTATTATGGTTATGACTTGGCCAGAAAATTTTCCTGGTCTTGGAGTAGGTGCTGCAAGATTTGCTAAACGTGTAACGGAGATGTCAGGTGGAAGACTGAATGTTACTTTATATCCAGCAGGAAAACGAGTTGGAGCTTTTGACTCATTTGACCATGTTGCTTCTGGAAAAGCACAAATGTATCATGGAGCTGAATATTATTGGACAGCAAAAGATCCTGCTTACGGATATTTTTGTACAGTGCCATTTGGTTTAACTTACAGTGAAATGAATGCATGGATTCGTTGGGGCGGTGGACAACAGCTCTGGGATGAACTTGCAGGTAAATATGATTTAAAAGCTTTCATGTGTGGAAACACTGGAGTGCAAAGTGGAGGATGGTTTAGAAAACAAATTAAATCTCCAGCTGACTTCAAAGGCTTAAAAATCAGGATGCCAGGATTGGGTGGACAAATGATGACGAAACTTGGTGCGAGCGTTGTGAGCTTACCAGGTGGTCAAATTTATGAAAACCTTATGAATGGTAATATTGATGCTACAGAATGGGTTGGACCATTTGCTGATGAGTTCATGAAATTCTACGAAGCAACAAAATATCTTTATACCGCTGGAGTGCATGAGCCAGGATCAATGTTATCACTTGGCTGTAACAAAACTTGGTTCTCAAGTTTATCAAAAGCAGATCAAATATTAATTGAAGCTGCTGCATCCATGGAAAATGATGTAATGATGGCTGAGTTCTTAGCTAAAAATGGAGCTGCTTTATCTCGATTGAAAAAAAATCAAGGAGTCAAAGTACTTTCATTTAACAATCGTGTATTTGATGCAATGGGCAAAGCTGCTAATGAAGTATTTAAAGACGTTACAGCAAACAGCGCTATGGCAAAAAAAGTACATGATAGCTTTGTATCTGCTAGAAGCGAAATAGGAGGATACTACAATGTTTCTGATATTGCTTACTTGCAACAAAGAAACAGAGTTTTAGGTCTATAATATAAAAAAAGCTTATAAACCACGGGGTTTTAGCCCCGTGGTTTTTTATTATGAACGAAAAAGTTAAAAGCTTTATAACAATCTTTTCTTTTCTTACCGTCTACCTAACAATTGTTTTCGTCGCAAACAATGTTCTCACAGTTTATTTGGGTTGGCCTGGTATTGAAGTTTTAGTCAAACCATTACAATCACTTACTACAACTCAAATTTTTTTATCCTCTATCCAGTGGCTCTCATATATTTTAATAACAGGTTACTGTCTTTATGCAGGTCTCAAAATAAATAACTCGAAAATCTTACATTACTCAAATACTTTTTCAAATTTTTCAAGCTATGTAGCGAGGTCTGCTTTTTGGACTATTTTTTTAATTGGAGTGGCGGATGTTGTCATTTCATTATTGGTCAGTGAAAAAATTTTAAATTATTTTTTATCTGATTCCGCTTTAAATTTTTTTACCAAACCTTCGTCTCGAGTTTTGTATATTCACCTGCCTCTTGCATGTATTGGATTTATAATTGGTTATATTAAAAAAACACCTGGCTTCATTTGGTTTGCTACTCTCGTTGTTTTTGCTGAAACGGCAATTGTGATTACTAGATATGTATTTTACTACGAACAAGCTTTTATGGGTGACTTAGTGCGACTTTGGTATGCAGCTATTTTTTTATTTTCTAGTGGCTACACCTTGCTTAAAGATGGACACGTTCGTGTAGACATCTTGTATGTAAAATTTTCAGAAAAAGGAAAGGCAATAGCTAACATAGCTGGATCTATACTATTTGGAATTCCACTGTGTGCACTCACTTTGTTTTTTGGTCTGCAAGGAAGGACTAGTATTATTAATGCTCCCGTTTTAAGTTTTGAAATTACCCAGCAAGGCGTTTCCGGTATGTATATAAAATATTTGCTTGCAGTATTTCTAGGTGTCTTTGCAATCACAATGATTTTCCAGTTTGCTAGTCTTATTTTATCAAGCCTAAATCAAATCACTAAACGATCATCATAATGGAAATATTTTTTCTAATTATATTACTTTTAGTTATGGCAATCGCATTAGCCTCTGGTTTCCCAGTTGCGTTTGCGTTACCTGGTGCAGCTATCATCACCATGGCAGTTGCGGGTGTAAGTGGATATTTGGTTGCTGGAAATTCATCAATTTACTTTACCCAGGATGGACCCATTGGTTGGATCACTTCAGCGATTACTAATTTTAGAAGTACCTACTGGGATGTTGAACGAGATACTTTAATAGCAATTCCACTATTTATTTACATGGGATTGATGCTGCAAAAATCCAAGATTGCAGAAGAATTGTTGATTACCATGGGACAATTATTTGGGAAAATTCCTGGAGGCCTTGGAATTTCAGTTATTTTAGTTGGTGGTTTATTAGCAGCCACAACGGGTATCGTTGGAGCAACTGTCATAGCGATGGGTTTAATTTCTTTACCAGCAATGTTAAGAAATAACTACAAAGCATCATTAGCCACTGGAATCATCACTGCCTCTGGAACTTTAGGACAAATCATTCCACCTTCTATTGTACTTATCATCATCGCAGATCAATTATCTAATGCTTCCGATATTGCTAACTCTTTACGTATTCAAGAATACAAAATGTTTACTGGCGAAAGTACAATGCCAAGTCAATTTTCTGTTACCTCCACTAGTGCTGGGGAAATGTTTTTGGGTTCACTAATTCCAGGACTAATTTTGGTAGGATTATATGTTTGTTATGTTTTGGGGTATGCTTTACTAAATCCAAAATCAGCTCCGCCACTTAGTATTGAAAAATCTTTTGAAACAGCTTTTTATAAAAAAGTATTTTTCTCCTTAATTCCTCCATTGGTACTAATTGTTATAGTTTTAGGATCTATTTTATATGGAATTGCAACTGTTAACCAAGCGGGAGCCATTGGTGCCATAGGAGCAACTATTATGGCTGGATATAAATTATATCCAGACAAAAAACATACCTATACTCCAGCTACCA
>JAYONI010000002.1:22665-31350 GCA_038121265.1 Candidatus Pelagibacteraceae bacterium
ATGGCTGGATATAAATTATATCCAGACAAAAAACATACCTATACTCCAGCTACCATCGCATTAGTATCAACCTTTATTATTCTTATTCTTCATTCTTTTTTTAATTTAAATATTAAACAAACCTTATCTAGCTATAATCAAATTGGTGTCTTCATTGCATCTATTGCTGTTACGGCATTAATTATTTCTATTGTTTGGAGTTTTTGGCGAGCATTTAAAATTGATAATACTCTTAGAGATGTTTCCTCCGAAACTACTATTACAACCACGTTAGTCTTTATTATTTTAATTGGAGCAGCAATGCTTACTGCTGGGTTTAGAGCTTTTGGTGGTGAAGAATTGGTGCGAGAATTTTTACTTTCGTTGCCAGGTGGTTTCTGGACACAGTTTATTGTTGTAATGGCTTTAATTTTTATTCTTGGTTTTTTTATTGATTATTTAGAAATTGCAATTGTGGTTATTCCCATTGTGACACCAATCTTACTACTAGATCCTGCAGCAAACATTACTGCTCTATGGCTTGGTGTGATGATTGGACTAAATATGCAAACTTCTTTTTTAACTCCGCCTTTTGGATTTTCTTTATTTTATTTAAGAGGAGTGGCACCAGCCAAGGTCAAAACAACCGAAATATGGAAAGGAGCAATACCTTTTATTGGTCTTCAGTTATTTGCGTTGGTAATCATAGGTTATTTGCCTAGTATTGCCAATTATTTACCAGCAAGATCTTATTTAACTTCTGACGTCTCACCCCCACCCACTAATCCAAAATTAGAAAAATGTATTATTAACTATCAGTTCGGAATTTTTGCAAAAGACAAATCAAAACTTATTCAATTAATTGAAAATAATAAAAATTTAGATATTTCATTTTTACCGCAAGATAAAAAAGAATTATTACAAAACCATACTAAGTTGGCTCTTCAAGTCTTTCCAATGATCGATGAAGTTAAAAATAAAAAAATGAAGTTAGATAACTTTTCTAAGGATTATTATGATCTGCACACAAGTGTAAGAAAACTACAAAGGCAAATTCATTTTACCGAAAATAAAATAAAGATTTTGAAAGACGATATAAAAATTTACGAGAAAACAAATACTGATGCTATTCAAAAAATAACAAATAACATTAATGATTTACAAAAAGAAATTGAACAAATTCAAAATCAAATTCCAAAAGAATGGAAAGATAAATATGCAAACTACAAAAAATTACAAAAAGACTATTTGCAATCCTTAAAACAATATATGAGAAATACAGATGAAAGTTATTTACAACTCATCAATTTAAAAAAAGAAATACAAGATATTAAAAATATCAATTCCATTGTAGCCGAAATAGAACAATTAAATACTAATTTATTTAAACTTTCCAAAGAAGCACTTAATGAAAAACTAAACATAATTTTAGAAAAAACAGACAAACTTAATGGAATGGGAAGTGTTTCTGATGCAATCTATGCAGCCACAGAAAAAAGCAAAAGCAATGCTATTGAAGAGGTTAGAACCTTAAATAACAATGCACTAGATCTTTTAAAACAAGATATTAAATGGAGAGAGATAGCCTTTCAACAATTGCTTCCATCCTTGAATAAATATGAGAAAGAAATAAGAGATACAATTGGTTTGAGATCACAAACTAATTTAACCAAAGAGCAAGCTATCTATGTAGCTGAGTGTAATGCTCATCATGAAGATATTTCACTTCATTTTTAAAATTTATGGAAAAAGCAATTTTATCGAAAAAACATATTACCATTGTATTTTTTATATTTGCTTTTGGATATTTTTTATCAACGTTACTCCGAGCTGTTACCGCAACTTTGTCTCCCGTATTAAGTTCAGAATTTAACTTAACATCTGGCGAACTTGGTTTATTAGGAGGAGGATATTTTATTGGATTTGCAGCAATGCAAATACCACTGGGGTATTTGTTAGATAGACATGGACCTAAAAAAGTTGTTACTATTTTTTTAGGATTGGCCATTGTTGGCATATTATGCTTTGCACTGGCCACTAATTTCACTAACCTGTTTATAGGTAGGGTTTTAATTGGCGTTGGTGTTAGTGCATGTTTGATGGCCCCTCTTACAGGTTACCGTGTTTGGATGGAAGACACATACCAGCATAGGGCAAATTCTTGGATGCTAATGGTTGGTTCAATTGGCATGCTATCCTCTACTCTCCCGGTACAATTTTTTCTACCACTGTACGGATGGAGAACTATTTTTTTAGGTTTAGCTTTTTTAACATTTATTTGTATTTGTCTTATTTTATTAAAATCGCCATCTTGGAATTTTGATACAAGTTCCAACATTAAAAGAGAGGGATCATTATCTACTATTTGGAAAAATAGTTACTTTCAAAGTTTAATTCCTATCGCTCTATTTAGTGTTGGTGGTTTTTATTCTATCATTACCTTGTGGGCTGGTCCTTGGATGATAAGAGTATCAGGTTACTCACCATTAGAATCTGCATCAGGCTTATTTCAAATTAATATTATTATGCTCTTTGGCTATCTGATCTGGGGTTACATCAATCCGAAACTTTTAAAACTAGGTTATGATGCTAATCGACTATTAAAAATTGGAATTCCTTTCACATTTATTTTTTTAGGAGCCATTATTATTATGGGTCCCGCAGCTGGGGCAAATTTATGGACTGCATATTGTTTATGCTGCGTAGTATTTGCACTTACCCAGCCTGCTATCGGTCTTTCTTTTCCATCTCACCTTGCTGGAAAAGCTTTAACATCGCATAATTTATTATTCTTTGTAGGAATTTTTATTTTACAGTGGGGAATAGGTCTTATAATTGATTTGGCACAAAAGCTTGGGTACTCTGAAATTAATAGTTTTCGAATAGCAATTTTTATACTGCTACTACTTAATATTTTTTCTTACATTTACTTTGTAGTCAAAAATAAGAAAGGTTAAGATCAAATTATGAAAAAAAATATTCATACAACTATTTCCGGAAGTTTGCCCAAGCCATCGTGGCTAGCTGAAACGGGAAAGTTGTGGGGACAATGGAAATTATCTGGTGCAGAGCTTGATCAGGCAAAAGCAGATGCCATGAAAATTGTAGTTAGTGATCAAATCAATGCAGGAATATCTATCATCACTGATGGTGAACAAACCAGACAACACTTTGTTACTACTTTTATTGAAAATTTATCTGGGGTAGATTTCACAAGAAAAAAAACAGTTCGTATTCGAGATCGATATGATGCGGCTGTACCCATGGTCGTAGATACAATTAATAGAAAAAAATCAGTATTTGCAAATGATGTTCGTTTATTGCGAAGCCTAACCTCTAAACCAATTAAATTTACCTTGCCTGGACCAATGACAATGATCGACACTTTATTCGATGATTACTACAAAAGTAGAGAAAAATTAGCTTGGAGATTTGCGGAAGTATTAAATGAAGAGGTAAAAGAATTAGTAAAAGCTGGCGTTGATATAATTCAATTTGACGAACCTGCATTTAATGTTTTTTTTGATGAAGTTCATGACTGGGGTATTCAAACTTTGGAAAGAGCGATTAAAAATATACGCTGTAAAACAGCTGTACATATTTGTTATGGATATGGGATTGAAGCCAATATTAAATGGAAACATTCGCTTGGCAAAGAATGGCGCCAATACGAAAAAGTATTTCCATTACTAAGTAAAAGTAAAATTGATCAGGTAAGTCTCGAATGCATCAACTCTAGAGTGCCAATGGAACTTATTAGCTTATTACAAAAAAAAGACATTTTGGTAGGTGCAATCGATGTTGCCACAAATAAAATAGAAACTCCAAGACAAGTTGCCAATGTATTAAAAAAAGCTCTTCAATACACAAGTATTAAACATTTAATTGGCTGCACAAATTGCGGAATGGTAACAATGCCAAGAGACATTGCAAACGCTAAACTCAAAGCGCTTGCTGATGGTGCGGCGTTGCTTTCTAAAGAATTATAAAATTTATTTTTATGAAAGTATTTTGCGATACGCTTTAAGCGTATTTTGCAACAAGCAAGATATTGTCATTGGGCCAACCCCACCAGGAACTGGCGTGATAGCTTTTACTTTGTCTTTTAAATTTTCAAAATCAACATCCCCTACAATTTTTTTACTTCCATTTTCTTCCACACGGTTAATGCCAACATCAATGACAACACAATCTGGCTTAACCCAATCTTCTTTGACTAGATTAGCTATACCAACGGACGCAACTAAAATATCAGCTCCTTGGCAAATCTGTTGTAAATTTTTTGTTTTTGAATGAGTAATTGTTACCGTGCAATTTTCTTTTAATAATAACTGCATCATGGGTTTACCATTAATATTTGATCTTCCAATAATGACAGCATTCAAACCAGTAAAATCAGAAATTACTTCCTTTAATAAAAGATAACATCCGTACGGTGTGCATGGAACTAACGCATCACTACCTGAAGATAAATTACCAACATTAATTGGATGAAATCCATCTACATCTTTGTTTGGATCAATCTGACTAATTATATTTTTTGAATTAATATGTTTTGGAAGTGGTAGCTGAACTAAAATACCATGCACCATTTTATCTTGATTAAGTTTATGAATTTCTTGCAACAAAGATTCTTCAGTTATGGAACTATCAAATCGCAAAACATTAGAATTGATGCCTATTTCATTGGCAAATTTTTCTTTGTTTCTCACATAAATTTGACTAGCTGGATCTTCTCCAATTAAAATAACTGTTAAGCCTGGTTTGGGTTTATTATTCGGAATTTGTTGAATTTGTTTTTTTAAAGTTTGTCGTAAATTTTCAGCAATTTTTTTTCCATCTATAATCATTTAAAATAAACTCGGAGCAAAAAATTCAAATAATAAATTACGTAAAAAAATTAAAACTAAAATTAAAATTACGGGTGAAAAATCAATACCTGCAATAATAGGAACAACATTTCTAATTCTTCTCAATAATGGTTCGGTCAAATTATAAGATAATTCGATCAATCTAAAAACAAATCGATTAGATGTGTTAATGATATTAAAAGCAACTAACCAACTTAAAATTGCGTTTGTAATCACTACCCATAAATAAAGTTGAAATAAGCTATCGAGAAGAATGAAAGCAGACTTCATTTTTCCAATTTCTCCACATAAATTGACTGTGAAGGAAATGCAAAGGAAGCTCCATTTTTTTCTACAATTTCTTTAATAGCAATCACCAACCTATCTTTAACACTAATCCACTCATGATAGTCGCTAGTCTTTGTAAAGCTGCTCACTCTAATATCAATTGAGCTGGCTGAAAACTGAACTAGTTTTACAATTAGCTTTGTGCTTTCTGAAACAACAAAATCTGGACTAGATTTTATATGTTTTTCAATTTCATCTCTACATTTTGTAAGTTGTTCTGAAGTCGAACTGTACTCAAGGCCAATTAACCAATCTATTCTTCTATTAGTTGTCTCGGTGTTGTTAACAACAGCTTTTTCAGCAAATTGAAAATTAGGAATAGTTGCTAATGATTTATCAAATTTTCTTATAACGGTTGATCGAAAACCAATTTTTTCAACTGTACCCTCGATTACACCTTCTACATAAATCCAATCGCCAACCTTAAATCTTTTTTCTACTAAAACTAAAATTCCTGAAATTAAATTCTTGAATAAATCTTGTGCTCCCAAAGCAACAGCAACACCAAATAAACCAAGTCCTGCAATAACTGGACCAATTTTAATTCCCCAAATTTCTAAAACTGCAGCTATACCTAATATAAAAATGAGAATTTTTAATGCTCTTAAGATCCAATTCAGCAGATCCCTGGATAACAAGTCTTCAATTTTCTTTATTAGATACGACACTGGCTCAACAATTTGATGCATCGTCCAAAAAATTAAAATGGTAATTAATGATCTATTAAAACTATCAATAAAATAAGAAGCTTTACCTGCAACATGGATATAATTGGTTGCAATAAAAAAACCTAACACCACTGGCAAAAATCTTACTGGGCCTTCTAAAGACTGAACTAAAGTATTATCAAAACGATTAGAACTTTTAGAAACAAATTTTTCTAATCGGGAGATGATAATTTTTGTAAAAAGACCTCTGAAAAACAAAAAAAATAAAAAAATAATCAGTGCAAGAGAAATTTCTGAAAAATTAACTCCGGCAACACCTTTGCCCCAGACGTCAGAGAACAAATTTGTAAAATTATCAATAATATTCATTGTAATAAGTAAGCAATTATACCTCTAATTCGACCTAATCAAGGCAAAACTCTTCACTGCCTGGACTAAACAACTTAATTGCTTTCCATTGTATTTTTTTCAAAGGTATTAAAACATTTTCACTAAGACAACGCAAATGAACAGAAGAAAAATGACCTTGTAAATTATTACCATAAATAAGTTTTGCAAAATGCTCTGCAGATTTTTTTGAATAAATAAAAATCATATCAATTGATTGATTATTTAATTTTTCTAATGTTTGACTGTCAAAATCGAAATTGGGAATAGTGGTGTAATTTATTATACTTTCAATTTGAAATCCCTTCTGTTCTAAATCTTTTTCAAGATCGTGCGAAATAAATTCTCCACGAAGATATAAAAATGTACCATCTTCCTTATTTGTTTTTTGTAAAATAATTTCTTTCAGCTGCTGATAATTTCCGCCTGCAACAATGATATTAGTAAAACCTTTTCTTCTAGCTTGCTCTGCAGTAACTTCTCCTACACAAAAACATCTAACTTTTGAATTCACAGGATGATCTAAATTAAGCACAGCATTAGAACTTGTAAAAACAACGGAATTATATTTTGCAAAATCAATAACCGGGCAATCTTGTTTTTGAACTTGTAAAATAGGAAAGATGCTAACCTGATGTCCTAAACGTGCAAATTTTTGAGCTAAATAAGTAGAGTCAATTTCAGGTCTTGTGAATAGTATGTGCAAGTTTTGTCTCCGATACTATAAAATCATGACCAGCTTTATCAAGTATTTCTTCTGCAACATCAAGCCCAATACTAACTGCTTTTTCTGCTAAACCAGTTTTATGAGCTCTAAATACCTTGCTACCATCTAACGAAAGAAGTTCAGCTTGAAGAAAAATTTCATTATCTTCATTAATAATAGCGTTGGCGCCTACTGGCGTATCACATGCACCATTAACACGGTGTAAGAAACTTCGTTCTGCATCAACAATAATTTCTGTTTCTTTGTCATTGATAGAGTCTAATAATTTAATTGTATTAAAATCATCGACCCTGCACTGGATTGCTACAATACCCTGTCCTGCTGCAGGTAGCATTTTATCTTTGTCAAATATTTCAGAAACATAGTTATGAAAACCTAACCGCTTAATACCTGCATAAGCTAATACGATAGAGTCATAAATTCCCTCTTTTACTTTCTCAATTCGGGAGTCAATATTTCCTCGCATACTAACAATGTTCAAATCATTTCTTAATTTTTTTAATTGAGCAATTCTTCTTACTGAAGAAGTTCCAACTGTAGAACCTGGTTTCAATTGACTAAATGATTTTGCAACGGGAGAAATAAATGCATCTCGTTCATCTTTTCTTTTTAAAAAAGCAGCAAGCATTAATGATGGTACTCCAAACGTTGGGACATCTTTTAATGAATGAACTGCACAATCAATATTTTTATTCATTAATTCTTCTTCGATTTCTTTTACGAAAAGACCTTTGCCACCCATAGTAGCCAAATTTTCTGTTTTAAATTTATCCCCTGATGTTTTGATAACTTTTAGTTCTATCTGTTCAGCTCGCAAAGTTGGGTTGGCAAGCAACAACTCATCTTTAAAATGCTCTGCCTGAGCTAAAGACAATCTACTTCCTCTGCTACCAATAATAAATTTTTCTTTTGAAAACATTTTTCTGTTTAAATATTATTTTCCATTATATTAGTATTAATTATTGAGCGACGGGAGGTCGCATAAAATGAGTAAAAACGTGATTTTTTTAGGTATTGAAAGTAGTTGTGATGAAACAGCAGCTTCAATTGTGAGAGAAAATCAAGATGGCTCCATTGATATATTATCAAATATTGTCTCTAGTCAAATTAAAGAGCACAAGCCATTTGGTGGTGTCGTTCCAGAATTAGCTGCAAGATCGCATGTAGAAAAAATAGATGTGATTATTGAAAAGGCAATTAAAGAAAGTGGAATACGCATTGAAACAATTACAGGTGTAGCAACCACAGCTGGACCTGGATTGCTTGTTTGTTTAATGGTTGGAATGAGTGCTGGAAAAACGATTGCAACTTTTTTAAACAAACCGTTTCTAGCAATTAATCACTTAGAAGGTCATGCGCTAAGTCCTAGACTAATTCAAAAAATTAAATTTCCTTATTTGCTCCTATTAATTTCAGGCGGACATAGTCAATTTTTAGAAGTGCAAGGAGTAAACAAATACAAAAGGCTTGGCACAACCATTGATGACGCCTTGGGTGAAGCTTTTGACAAAACAGCTAAAATTCTTGGAATTGATTTTCCCGGAGGTCCTCAAATAGAAAAATTCGCTAAATTAGGGGATAAAAATGGCTTCGTTTTGCCAAAACCAATCCTAAATAAAAGTGGATGCAATCTGTCATTTTCAGGTTTGAAAACGGCTGTGCTGCATGCATCCAAAAAAATAAAAAATAAACAAGGTAAATATGATCTTGCAGCATCTTTTCAACA
>JAYONI010000003.1:0-1417 GCA_038121265.1 Candidatus Pelagibacteraceae bacterium
AGGAAAAATACTTTTATTGCGATGGAAAACAATAGCGAAATTAAAGCAAAAAAAATAGAATTTAACTTAAGTAATTCTTTTCTTCAGGATTTAATTAATAAAATTGAATCTAAAGATCTTTTTGCGGTAAATGATTTGTTATCTAAGCTTCATCCTTCTGATATCGCTGAAGTAATATCTAATCTACCTGAAAAAAATAGATTTGAATTAATTGCCTTAGAGAATTTTAAGATTAATCCTCATGTCATTGTTGAATTAACTGACGAACTTCAAAAAGAAATTTTAGAAAAAATATCTTCAGATAGAATTGTAAAAATTATTAATAGTCTTGAATCTGATAATGCGCTTCAAATCATTGAAAATCTTGAGGATAATAAAAAGGAAAAAGTTCTAACCAAAATACCAATTGAAGATAAAAACTTATTTGAAGAAACTTTAAGTACCTATCCTGAAAATTCAGCTGCCAGAATCATGCAAAGAGAGTTTGCAGCCGTACCCGAAGACTGGACTGTTGGACAAACGATTGATTACTTAAGAGAAACATCAGAATTACCGAAAGAATTTTTGGAAATATTTATCATTAATCAACTTAATATACCCATTGGATCTGTGCCTTCATCGAGAGTTTTGAGAACTCCAAGAGATGTAAAAATGAATTCGATAATGAAAAATAATAAGTTTCTTATTCCTGCTGAAATGGACCAAGAGCAAGTTGCTTATAATTTTGAACAATATAATTTGTTTTCAGCGGGGGTTGTAGATCAAAATCATAAATTGATCGGTATGATTACTGGAGATGATATTGTAACAGTAATTAAAGAAGAAGCAGAGGAAGATACCTTGCGTCTTGCCGGTGTTAGTGATGAAGAAATTTCTGATAGTGCCTTTAGTATTACAAAAAAAAGATTTATTTGGCTTACCATAAATTTATTAACAGCGATTTTAGCTTCAACAGTTATAAGTTTATTCAATACAAGTATTGAAAAAGTGGTAGCACTTGCAATATTAATGCCCATTGTTGCTTCTATGGGAGGGAATGCTGGAACTCAAACACTTACAGTTACTGTTAGATTGCTTGCTACTAAAGAACTAATTTCGAGCAACGTAAATAAAATTATATCTAAGGAATTTTTGGTTGGTTTTTTTAATGGTTTAATTTTTGCTGTAATTACAGGATTGGCTATTTTTGTATGGTTTAAAGATTATCATTTATCTTTATTAATTGCTGTTGCCATGATCATAAATATGACGGCTGCTGGATTTTTTGGAATAGTTATTCCTGTTATGCTTAATAAATTTAAAATTGACCCAGCAATATCTTCGAGTGTTTTTGTAACCACCATTACAGATGTCTTTGGTTTTTTATCTTTTTTAGGTTTGGCAAGTTATATTTTGCAGATTTAAATATTATCTATTA
>JAYONI010000003.1:1517-26680 GCA_038121265.1 Candidatus Pelagibacteraceae bacterium
TTATCTTTTTTAGGTTTGGCAAGTTATATTTTGCAGATTTAAATATTATCTATTAGGCGGACATTTCTTATATAGTAAGCAATGAAAAGGTTCGTTTTTTTATTAAGCTTTTTTACTTTAGATAAATTATTTAATTTAATTAACTCTATATAATCAATTTTTTTTATACCAAGATTATAAATTTTACTTTTAATAAAATTAGAATTAAATTTTATTTTATTTAATTGTTTTTTATATTCTTTTATTATTTTAGCGACTCTGCCCATTAGATGTATTTCATTAGTATTTAGAAGTAAGTTTCTTGATGATAAGGCAGCTCCATTTTTAATCCTAACTGTATTGCATTCAACTAAATTTGTTTTTAGTTTATTTAATTTAATAAGTTTTTTAATAAGATACATTTGTTGGTAGTCTTTTTTTCCCATAAATACTTTTGTGGAATTAACAATTGATAATAATTGAGCCATAACTTTTAAAACTCCATCAAAATGTCCCTTTCTATATTTTTGTTCCATTATATTTTTTATTTTAGGAAATTTAGAAATTGCAGAATTCCACTCATAAACTTCTTTAACATTAGGTAAAAATACATAATCAACTTTTAATTTTTTACAAATTGCTAGATCTTGTTTAATTTTATTAGGATAGGTTTGAAAATCTTTTTTTTTATTAAACTGCTTTGGGTTAACAAAAATACTTACAATTGTTTTTTTTGATTTTTTTTTACTTAATTTTATTAAAGAGCAGTGACCTTCATGCAAAGCTCCCATGGTAGGTACAAAGCCAATATTATCTAAATTATGAGTAATTTTGTTAATTGTGTTAGATTTTTTTATTATTTTCATTTAATACATTTCATAACTAAATTATGATTAATCAAGCAATTATACCATTGGCAGGCTTAGGAACAAGATTATTACCACTTACAAAATCTTTTCCAAAAGAAATGTGGCCTTTAGGCAAAGTATCGATTTTAGAAAGAATTTTATCAGAGTGTTTAAGTGCTGGTATTCAAGAAATTTTTTTAATTATTTCAGATAGAAAAAAAATTATCAAAGAGTATTTTGAAAATGATAAAAAATTTGAAAAAAAAATTTTCAAAAATAAAAAAGCACTACAACAACTTAATATTCTTAAAAAATATAAAAAAAAAATTAAATTTGTATTTCAAAATAAACCACTTGGTTTAGGAGATGCTGTAAGAACATGTAAAAATAAAATTACATCTAGCCATTTCTTATTGGTTTTGCCAGACGATATAATTATAAAAAAAAATTGCTCAAAAGAATTAATCATTACTTATAACAAAAAAAAATCATCTGTAGTTGCTATTAAAAAAGTATCAGACAAAGAAGTCAGCAGATATGGTATAGCCGGGTATTCTTCAAAAAGTGGAAATCTTTTGAAGATAAATCAATTTGTTGAAAAGCCTTCTCTTAAAAAATCACCGTCTAATTATGCAATCATTGGTAGGTATATACTGAGTAAAAAAATTTTTAAATCTCTTAACAAGAAAATAAAAGGTAAGTTAGGCGAAATACAAATCACAGACGCAATGCAGAGTTTATTAGTTGATGATGAAAAATTTACTGGTTGTATTTTTAAAGGCAAATACTTAGATTGTGGAACTTTAGATGGATATATAAAATCTTTTAACGAAGTGGGAAAAAACTAATGAATATTTGCTTTATAGGAACTGGATATGTGGGTTTAGTTTCTGGAGTATTATTTTCTGACTTTGGAAATACAGTTTATTGTGTAGATAATGATAGAAAAAAAATATCAAACCTAGAAAAAGGTATTATTCCAATTTATGAACCTGGATTAGAGGAATTAGTTAAAAGAAATTTTAATTCTAAAAGATTGATTTTTACCACTGATTTAAAGGAAGCGGTTAAAAAATCTGATATTATATTTATTGCAGTCGGTACCCCACCTTCAAAAGATGGAAATTCGGCTGATCTTTCGAGCGTATATTCTGTTGCAAAATTAATTTCCAAAAATTTAAATAAGCACAAAATTATTATTACAAAATCTACAGTTCCTCTAGGGACTGGAGATGAAATTGAAAAAATATTATTAAAAAAAAATAAACAAAATTTATTCGATGTTGTTTCTAACCCTGAATTTTTAAGAGAGGGTGAGGCTATTAGAGATTTTAGATATCCTGACCGGGTAGTTATTGGAACAAATAATGTAAATAAAGTTGGTCCTATAATGACCAAATTGTACGAGCCGATTATTAAAAAAGGCGGTAAGTTTATCGTTGTTAAAAGAAGAGCTGCAGAATTAATCAAGTATGCAGCCAATGCCTTCTTGGCAACAAAAATCACTTTCATAAATGAAATAGCAAATTTGTGTGAAAAATCCGATATTAATGTGGATGATGTTGCAATTGGAATTGGAACTGATGCAAGAATTGGGCCTAGGTTTTTAAGAGCTGGACCAGCATATGGCGGATCTTGCTTTCCAAAAGATACCAAAGCTTTAGTTAAAACTTCAGAAAAATATAAAGTTAATTTAAACGTTGTTAAAAGTGTTATTCATTCTAATGATACAAGAAGCAACTTAATTACAGATAAAATTTTAAAAATACTTAAAAATCCAAAAGGTAAAAATATTGGTTTTTTAGGTGTTACTTTTAAAGCTAACACTGACGATATGAGAGACTCTTCTTGCCTTTCTATTATTCCAAAATTAATTAAAAAAAAATGTAAAATAAATTACTATGATCCAACAGGTCAAAAAGATATTTTTGAAAAAAATAAATCAATACTATTTTGTAATAATGCTGATTTAGTTATAAAAAATTCAGATCTAATTGTAATTCACACAGAGTGGGATGAATTTAAATCGTTAAAATTTGATAAGTTTGGAAAAAAAGAAAAAATTATTATTTTTGATTTAAGAAATTTATACCATCCTGATGATTTTATAAATAAAAAAATAAAATATTTTTCGATTGGCAGACCTCAAAATGTCTAAAGATCTTGTTAAATCAAGAAAAAAACATCTTTCAACTAAATTAAAAAAACCATTTTTTTATAATGTGATTCTTTTAAATGATGATTTTACAACTATGGAATTTGTTGTTAAAGTTTTAATTATGTTTTTTAAAATGTCTAAAAGTAAATCTACAACTGTTATGTTAAAAATTCACAATGAAGGATCGGCAATTTGCGGAACGTATACATTAGATATTGCTCAAACTTTAACTAAACAAGTCAATAATTACTCAAGATCAAATGGTTTTCCCTTGCAATCAATTATGAGAATTAAATAATGGCAACATTTACGAAGTCCCTAGAGAAAGCAATTGCAAAAGCTTTTCAAGTAGCCACTGAAAAAAAACATCAATATGTTACACTGGAACATTTGTTGTTAGCTTTAGTTGATGAGGAGGATGCTCAAAATGTAATGAAAGCATGCAGTGTAGATACTGATTTGCTTAAAGAAAACTTAGAGTATTACATAGATAATGAACTTGATAATATCATTAATTCTGAAAAAAATTCAGATCCACAGCCAACTTCAGGTTTTCAAAGAGTTATTCAAAGATCTATTGTGCATGTTCAATCATCAGGAAAAAGTGAAGTTACTGGCGCCAATATATTAGTCTCACTATTTGCAGAAAGAGAAAGTCACGCTACATATTTTTTACAAGAGCAGGAAGTTACAAGATACGATGTTGTTAATTTTATATCTCATGGAATTACAAAAATAGATAACTTTAGTTATACTGATAATTTAACAGATAATACTAAAACGACATCACCAAGCAAAACCTCACCGCTTGATGCTTACTGCGTAAATTTAATTAAAAAAGCTGAGAAGAATAAAATCGATACTTTGATCGGTAGAATAAGCGAAATAGAGAGAATGACCCAAGTTCTTTGTCGTAGAACAAAAAATAACCCTTTATTAGTTGGAGACCCTGGTGTTGGGAAAACTGCAATTGTTGAAGGTTTGGCAAATAAAATTTACCGCAATGAGGTGCCTGACGTTTTAAAAGGAAATGTAATTTATTCTTTAGACATGGGAGTCTTAATAGCAGGCACTAGATATAGAGGTGATTTTGAGGAAAGACTTAAATCTATAATTAATGAGATTGAAAAAAATTCCAAATATATTTTATTTATAGATGAAATACATACTTTGGTTGGAACAGGGGCAACATCCGGCAACTCAATGGATGCTGCCAATATGTTGAAACCAGCACTTCAATCTGGTCAAATAAGATGTATTGGTTCAACTACATTTTCTGAATATAGACAATTTTTTGAAAAAGACAGAGCTCTGCAAAGAAGATTTCAAAAAATAGACATCTTAGAACCAAGTGTAGAAGAAACTTATAAAATTATGTTTGGTTTAAGAAGCAAATATGAAGATTTTCATAAAGTTAAATATTCTGATGAAGCTATTAGAGCTTCTGTAGATTTATCATACAAATATATTGGCAACAAAAGATTACCAGATAAATCAATTGATATTATTGATGAACTTGGCTCAAGTGAATCATTAAAACCATCAGAACAAAAAAAAGATATCTTGTTAGAAGCAGATGTTGAAAAAATAGTATCTAAGATGACCAAAATTCCAGAAAAAAATATTACGTTGAATGATCGAAATTATTTGAAAGATATTGATAAAAATTTAAAAAGATTAATTTATGGACAAGATCATGCAATAGAGGCATTGGCAAATTCTATTAAGTTATCAAGATCAGGATTGCGAGATACTCACAAGACTATTGGAAATTATTTGTTTAGTGGACCTACAGGAGTTGGAAAGACAGAGCTTGCAAAACAATTAGCAAAAATTCTTGGTGTTGAATTATTACGTTTTGATATGTCAGAATATTCTGAGCGTCACACAATATCAAAATTAATTGGAGCACCTCCAGGTTACGTTGGTTTTGATCAAGGAGGACAGTTATCTGAATCTGTAGAAAAAAATCCTCATGCTGTTTTGCTAATAGATGAAATTGAAAAAGCTCATCCTGATATTTATAATATTCTTTTGCAAATAATGGATTATGGAACTTTGACTGATCAAAATGGAAAAAAAATAGATTTTAGAAATATTATATTAATTTTAACTACTAATGCAGGTGCAACCGACCTAGAAAAAAATCAAATGGGGTTTGATAAAAAGGAAAGCAATGAAAATGATTTTGAGACGATAAAAAAAGTGTTTACCCCAGAATTTAGAAATAGGTTAGATTCCTTAATCAGATTTAATAATTTGGATAAAAAAATTATTAAATTAATAGTCAGTAAATTCATCATGGAACTTGAAACTCAACTAAATGCTAGAGATATTACCATTGAAATTTCTGATAAAGCTACAGATTTAATATGTGAACTTGGTTATGATAAAATTATGGGTGCAAGGCCAATTTCAAGAGTAATAGATGAAAAAATAAAAAAACCGTTAGCTAATGAAATTATTCATGGAAAATTGATAGATGGTGGATTAGTAAAAATTGATACCAAGAATAAAACATTTGATTTTCAAATAAGCAAATTAGAAAAAGTTAAAAAAATTTCTATTAAAAACTAAATTATTTTGTTATTTCAAAAATAGTTTCAATCTCTACAGCAGCATTTAAGGGTAGGCTACTAACACCAATAACTGCTCTCGCATGTTTTCCTTTTTCACCAAAAATTTCAACCAGTAAATCCGAGGCAGCATTTAATAGAATCGCATGATCAGTAAAATCTTCTGTAGAATTGATAAAACCGTTAATTTTTACACATTGTTTAACATTATTTAGATTCTTTGCTGATTTTTTAAGATGACCAATCGCATTTAAAATTGCATATTTGGCAGCTTTTTTTCCATCTTCTAAAGTTAAATCTTTTCCAATTTTACCTTTGATCATATTACCATTTTCATCAATAGGAAGTTGACCAGAAATATAAATAGTACTGCCACAATGTTTATAAGCTACGTAGTTTCCTACGGGTGAAGGAGGATTTGGTATTGATATTTTTAGATCAATAATTCTTTGTTCAATATCAATCATTTTTTTCTTTAGTTTTAGATTTCTTTTTTTCTTTTTTTGGCTTTTTTTTAATTTTTTTACCTTTTTTGTTTGCGTCGTATTCTAGTCTTTTTTCAATTAAGTCTAGCGCCTCTTCCATTGTAACACTTTCAGGATCTTTATCATCAGGAATAGTTGCATTAATTGTTTTGTATTTAATATATGGTCCATACGAACCTTTCATAACTTTAACAGGCTTTTTATCCTCTGGGTGCTCGCCAATAGTTTTAATTTCGTTGGAAGATCTTCTGCCTGGCTTTGCTTCAGCAATCATCGTTATAGCTTTATTAATACCTATAGAAAAAATATCTTCAGGAGTTTCTAATGTAGCTGATTTTTTTTCACATTTTACATACGGGCCATATCTTCCGTTATTTAGAATAATATCCATATTATTTTCTGGATATTGACCCAAAACTTTTGGCAAAGAGGCTAAAAATCTAGCTTTTTCCAAATTAATATCATCTAATGAAATTCCTTTAGGTATAGACACATTTTTCAAATCTTTTTCATCATTTCCAATTTGTAAATAAGGACCAAATCTCCCTTTTTTTAAAATAATATTTTTTCCTTCTTCTGTTTTTCCAATTTCTTTTGGCTCTGCTAAATAATCTTGTTCTGCTGCTTTAATTCTTGATAGAGGTCTTGTAAATTTACAATCTGGGTATTTAGAGCATCCAATAAAGGCACCAAATCTACCTATTTTTAAACTTAACTCACCTCCACATTCGCATGCTCTTTTAATTTTTCCATCTTTGTCTTTATCAAAAATAATTTCACCAAGACTATCATTCATCATATCTAGAATTGCTCTAGTTCTAAGTTCTTTCACTTCAGTTACATTTTGATTAAATTCTTTCCAAAATTTTGACAAAACTTCTATCCAATCAATTTTTCCAGCTGTAATATCATCTAAACTTTCCTCGAGACCTGCAGTAAAATTATAATCAACATACTGTTTGAATAATTGATTTAAAAAAGCTGTAATTAATTTTCCACGATCGGTAGGTATAAATTTTTTATTTAAAACTTCGACATAATTTCTCGTAGACAAAACAGATATTATACTTGCGTATGTTGATGGTCTACCAATACCCAGTTCTTCTAATTTTTTAACTAAACTTGCTTCTGAATATCGTGGAGGTGGTTGAGTAAATTTTTGTTCATTTAATATTTTTTCTAAAGGCGCCAACTCATTTTCTCTAACTTCTGGTAATAAATTATCTTCTTCATTATCCTCTTTTTCTTTATCATCTTCATCTTTGATGTCCTGATATAATTTTAAGAAACCATCAAATTTTTGAATAGATCCGTTTGCTCTAAAAACTATACTTTTATCATTATTTGCTAAATCCACTGCTGTCCTCTCGAATTCTGCACTTTCCATTTGTGAAGAGACAGTTCTATTCCAAATTAATTCATATAATCTGAATTGATCTTTATCTAATTTTGATTTTAAACTTTCTGGTGTTCTGTTAATATCGGTAGGTCTTACGGCTTCGTGTGCTTCCTGAGCATTTTTTGCTTTTTTCCCTGAATAATTTCTTACTTCTTTTGGTAGATATTCATCTCCAATTTCATCTTTAATATACTTTCTGCAATCAGCTACCGCTTCTAAAGAAATATCAGTACCATCTGTTCTCATATAGGTAATTAAACCAACTGTTTCTCCGTCAATATCAATACCTTGATACAATCTTTGAGCTATTTGCATTGTCCTTGAAGCTCCAAAACCCAATTTTCTAGATGCATCTTGTTGCATAGTAGAGGTTCTAAATGGTGCATAGGGATTTCTTTTAAAAGGTTTGCTTTCAATACTAGCAACTTTAAATTCATTTTTTTTAATGGTTTCAACTACGTTGTTGGCTTCCATTTCATTTTTAAATGAAAACTTTTCAATTTTCTGAGAATTGTAAATATTTAGTTTTGCTTGAAATTCTTTATTTTCATGATTTTTAAATACCGCACCCAATGTCCAAAATTCGCTTGGAGTAAATAATTCTATTTCATGCTCTCTTTCTACAATGATTTTTAATGCCACTGATTGAACTCTTCCAGCGGATTTGGAGCCTGGTAACTTTGTCCATAAAATTGGAGAAATATTAAAACCAACTAAATAATCTAATGCACGTCTAGCAAGGTAAGCATTAACGAGTTCAATATTAATGTCTCTTGGGTTTTCAATTCCATGAACTACTGCTTTTTTAGTAATTTCATTAAAAACAACTCTTTCTACTTTTTTATCTTTTAATAAATTTTTTTCTTCCAATATATGTTTTACATGCCACGCAATTGCTTCACCTTCTCGATCAGGATCGGTAGCTAAAATAATTTTACTTGAATCTTTAGCAGCCTCGGAAATTTCTTTAATATGTTTTTTAGAAGTAATATCAATTTCCCAAATCATATTAAAATTATTTTCAGTATCAACAGATCCATTTTTAGAGGGCAAATCCCTCACATGTCCAAAGCTTGCAAGAACAACGTAATCATTACCAAGATATTTATTAATTGTTTTAGCTTTTGCTGGACTTTCGACGATTACAAGATTCATAATGTTTGAAGCACTGTCAAAAAATCAGGCAATTGTCAAATTTTACTAATTTTTGATCTAAAGGGGTTGAATGAATTTTCTAATTAGTATTATATGATCAAATATAAACTAACATTAAAAAAAGGGACATTTATGTTAAAATCACTAATTAAATCTGCGTTTGTTGTGTTGTTAATGACAACTTTTGCACAAGCAGCAGATTACGGAACTTTAAAAAAACTTAAAGATTCTGGCACAATCACAATAGGTCATAGAGAGTCATCTGTGCCTTTTGCTTATTACAACAAATCACAAAAACCTATTGGATACTCCATGGATTTATGTGAAAAAATTGTTCAAAGAGCTGAAAAAGAAATTGGAAAAAAATTGGTAAGAAAATATTACCCAGTTAATCCAAAAACAAGAATCCAACTTCTTGCAAATGGAACAATCGATATTGAATGCGGTTCAACGACGAACAATTTAACAAGACAACAGCAAATTGATTATGCTCATGTAACTTTTATTACTGGTACAAAACTATTAGTAAAAAAATCAAGTGGGATTAAATCAATTGATGGCATGAAAGGCAAAAAAATTGCTTTAGCGCAAGGTACAACAAATGAAAAAGCTGTTGTTAAAATTAATTCTGATAAAAAACTTGGAATTAAAGTTGTGAATGTGAAAGATCATGCTGAAGGTTTCTTGGCATTAGAGACTGGTAGAGTAGATGCTTATTCAACAGATCATATTTTATTGTTTGGATTAATATCTAAAGCAAAAAAACCTGCTGATTATGCTGTGGTAGGTCAATTTTTATCATACGATCCATACGCTATTATGGTTAGAAGAGACGATTCTGCAATGCGTTTAGTTGCAAACTCTGAGCTTTCTGATTTGTTTAGATCTGGTGAGATAAATAAGATCTATGACAAATGGTTTATGAAACCACTACCAGAAGGTGGAAAAGCATTAGGTGTACCGCAAACTGATTTATTGCAGGCTGCGTTTACAATGCAAGCATTACCATACTAGGCAACTCTTAATTTTTCACATGGGTCATTAATGTGACCCATGTGAATAAAATCACATATCTTAATGAACTATAATTGGAATTGGTCAGTATTGTTTGAGCAACAATATTTTGATTGGATTTTATCAGGTACATTATGGACAATTTATTTATCTTTAGCAGCATCTATAATTGCTTTTTTTTTAGGTTCATTAATAGGGATATTAAGAACTTTAGATAATAAAATTTTAAATTTTATTGGTACTGCATATGTAGAAATTTTTAGAAATATTCCATTATTAGTTCAAATGTTTATTTGGTACTTTGTATTTCCTGAGCTAGTACCTAAAGAATTTGGTAACTGGTTAAAACAAGATCTTCCAAACCCAGAGTTTTCTTCAGCCTTATTTTGTCTTGGAACTTACACTGCATCAAGAGTTGCTGAACAAGTAAGGTCTGGAATAAATTCTGTATCTACAGGAGTAGGTAGCGCTGGTTATGCTACAGGTTTAACCACCTATCAGCTGTATATTTATATTTTATTACCAATTGGCTATAGAATAATAATTCCACCTCTTACCTCTGAATTTTTGACTATCTTTAAAAATTCATCCTTGGCATTAACAATAGGTCTTTTGGAACTAACAGCTCGTAGCAACATGATCATGGATTGGACTTTTCAAGGCTTTGAGGCATTTACTGCCGCTACAGTTATTTACGTCTCTGTAACTATGATCGTCACATTAATAATGCAAAGAGTTGAAAAGCAAACACAAATTCCTGGTTTTATTAGGCAGAAAACATGATTAAAAATTTTGATTTTGACGTAATCATAGGTTCATTGCCATTCTTGTGGAAAGGTTTGCAAGTAAGTTTTTATTTAACTTTTTTAGCTTTAATAGGCGGTATTTTATTTGGAACTCTATTGGCTTTAATGAGAATTTCCAATTTTAAATTTCTACAATATTTTTCAATGACCTACGTAAATTTTTTAAGATCCATGCCACTTATTTTGGTTATTTTTTGGTTTTTTTTCTTAATCCCTCTAATCATTGGAAGACCAATAGGTGGATTTTATTCAGCTGTTATTGCTTTTACAATGTTTGAAGCGGCTTATTATAGTGAAATTATTCGAGCAGGATTGTTAAGTGTCTCTAGTAATCAAGTGGCAGCTGCTAGAGCTACGGGTCTCTCTTACTCTCAATCAATGATTTATATTATTTTACCTCAAGCTTTTCGTAATATGATTCCAGTTTTACTTACACAAGCAGTAATTTTATTTCAGGATACATCATTAGTATACGTAGTTAGCTTAAGAGATTTTATGACAGCCAGCTCTATTGTTGCACAAAGCCAATCTAGATTAGTTGAAATGTATCTATTTGCTGCTTTAATTTATTTTTTAATATGTTTCACTTTTTCCTTTATGATTAAAAGAATTCAAAATAGAAAGGTTGTCCAATGATTGAATTAAAAAATGTAAGTAAATGGTATGGAACCTTTCAGGTATTAAAAGATTGCAGTGTTACAATTCAAAAAAGTGATGTTATGGTTATTTGCGGTCCGTCTGGATCAGGTAAATCAACTTTAATTAAGTGCGTAAATGGATTAGAAAAATTTCAAGAGGGGGAAATTTTTGTAAACTCAATTAAAGTTAACGATCCAAAAACTAATTTAAATGATTTAAGGGCAAAAATTGGAATGGTGTTTCAAAATTTTGAATTATACCCACACATGTCAGTGTTAAAAAATATTTCCTTAGCACAAGTAAAAGTTCTTAAAAGAAGTTTAGATGAAGCGGATGCAAAATCTATGTCTTTATTAGAAAGAGTGGGCCTAAAAGATCAAGCTTCAAAATTTCCAGCCCAATTATCTGGAGGACAACAACAGCGAGTGGCTATTGCAAGAGCTTTGGCCATGGATCCTATCGCTATGCTTTTTGACGAACCTACTTCTGCATTGGATCCAGAAATGATTAATGAGGTGTTAGATGTTATGGTTGAGTTAGCCCAAGATGGTATGACAATGGCGGTCGTAACACATGAAATGGGCTTTGCTAAAAAAGTAGCTGATAAAATTTTATTTATGGATGAAGGCCGTATTGAAGAAACCGCAGATAAAGAGACTTTTTTTACAAATCCAAAATCAGACCGAACTAAATTATTTTTATCTAAAATATTATCTCACTAGTGGTAATTCCCAAAAACTGCTAAATCATCGTTTGATGGCAAAAAAACAAACAAAAATGGTTGGTATTATTGGCGGAATGGGACCTCATGCTTCCAATCGTTTTATGGAAATTTTTTATAATTATAAAAGTCAAGCTATCGAGAGTAATTATCCAAGATTGATATTAGATAGTAACACTCAAATACCTAGTAGAATAAAAGCAATATTTGGAAAAAGCAAAAGTCCTGCCTTAGCTATGATTAATAGCGCTAAAAAGCTACAACAGTACGGCTGTCATGCAATTGCTATTCCTTGCAATACTGCTCATGCCTGGCATGAAGAAATAAAAAAAAAAGTAAATATTCCAGTTTTTAATATTATCGACTGCGTTTGTAATGAAATTAAAACAAAATTATTAAAAAAAAATATTAATGTTTATGTTTTTGGTACTCAAGCAACTCAAAAATTAGGACTGTATGAAAATAAACTTATTCAAAATAAAAACTTAAATATTAAAATAATTAAAAAAAGCATTCAAACTAAAATTGATAAAATTATTTATCTAGTAAAAAAAAATAATTTACAAAAAAAATATATTAATGATTTTAAAAAAATTATATCTTTATTAAAATTAAAAAATAAAAATAATTTAATAATTTTAGGCTGTACTGAATTATCCTATTTTAAAGATATCAATTTAAAAAATTGCACCTTAATAGACTCAAGCTTTGTTTTAGCAAAAAATACATATCTTTTTTGTGAAAAAAAATAACTTAAATGCCTGTAATTGATAATTTTTCTTATATTGATGAAGGGGAGGGCTTCCCTTTAGTATTAGTTCATGGTTTTTTGGGTAATGCAGAAATGTGGAGACCGCAAATTGATGAGTTTAAAAAACATTTTAGAGTGATTGCACCTGATTTACCAGGTTATGGTAAAAATAAACATTATAAATTAATTAATAGCATTGAAGGTTTTGCTTCTGAAATTTTTAATTTTTTGCAAAAAATAAAAATTGAAAAATTTAATTTATTAGGTCACTCCATGGGAGGAATGATAGTTCAACAAATGAGCGTTGCTTTCTCAACTTATATAAATAAATTAATTTGTTACAGTACTGGCTCTATAGGTGAAATGCCAAATAGATTTGAAACAATTGACGAGTCTAGAAAAAAAATAAAATTAAATGGATTAGAAATTACTTCTTTAAATATTGCGAAAACTTGGTTTGTGCATGGCGATAATGATCCTAATTTTTATTTGTGTAAAAATGCATCTTCAGAAACAACTTTGGATGCAGCTGATGCCTCATTGGTTGCAATGAAAACATGGAATGGAAAAAATAACCTTTGCAAAATTAACAATAAAACACTCATTATTTGGGGAGATTTAGATAAATCTTACGATCGAAACCAAATTGATATTTTGCATAGCAATATAAAAAATAGCGAATTGAAAATTGTAAATGGTTTCGCGCATAACGTGCATCTAGAAAATCCAAAAATTTTTAATAAATATATATTAGATTTCTTAATTTAAAATATATTTGACAAGTCAATAATTAAAGTGAATTATTACAATCTATTATTAAACTAAATAAAGGGGATTTATGAAAATATTAAAAAATTTAGTTGCGACAGTTGTTATAAGTTTGTTTGCAACTTCTGCTTTTTCAGCTGAAAAAGTTAAAATTGGCGATCCAGGTTGGCCTGGAGCAAAAGCCATAGCTCATTTATTGCAAGCTGTAGTCAAGGACAAGATCGGTGGAGAAGCTGACATTGTTCCTGGTAATAATGCAGCAATATACGGAGCTATTGAAAGAGATAAAGGTGAAATTGAAGTTCATCCTGATATTTGGTTGCCAAACCAAGAGGGGTTTACAAAAAAACTTGTTAGTGGATCTGGTAATGGAAAATTAGTAATGAGCAAAAATCCATATGAAGGAAATCAAGGATATTGTGTTTCTAAAAAATTTGCTAAAAAATACAAAATTACTTCAATCTTTGATCTTGGAAGACCAGAAGTTGTTAAAGCGATGGACAGCGACGGCAATGGAAAAGGTGAATTTTGGATTGGTGCTCCAGGATGGGCTTCTGCAAATGTAAATGAAATTAAAGTAAGAGATTACAAATTGTTAGAAGCAGGAATTGAACCTATTCGAGCTGTTGAAACAGTTAAGGATGCTAGAGTTAAAGACTCAATTGCAAAAGGAGAAGGTTATGCATTTTATTGTTATAAGCCACATGCAATTTGGTCAACTTTCGATATTGTAATGTTAACTGAACCAAAACATGATCCAAAAAAATATGTTATGGTCCAACCGAATGTTAGTCCAGATTGGCAAAAAAAATCTTATGTGGCATCAAAAGATGCGCTTAAGCAAATTCAAATTGGATGGTCTAAAAGTTTAGAAAAAAAGTCTCCTGCAATTACAGGTTTCTTTAAAAAATTCAAACTTTCAGCCGATGATGTAGGAGCTTTAGCATATCAAATTTCTACAAAAAAAAGAAATCCTACAGAAGTAGCAAGAGAGTGGATGAAGAAAAATCCTAAAAAAGTTGACGCTTGGTTAGGACTGTAAACCACAATCTATAAAGTATTAAAATTAACCTGGTAATTTAATTACCAGGTTAATTTCACCTAAAATTATTGTACAAACACTTATGACTGAAGTTGCTATAAAAGTTGAAAATGTTTGGAAAATTTTTGGTAACAATTCTCAAGATGTAATAAATTCCATAAAAAATAACAATATTAGTAAAAAAGAAGCTTTAGAAAAATATAATGCTGTAATTGGAGTTTCAAATGTAAGTTTTGAAGTTCTGCAGGGTGAGATTTTTTGTATTATGGGGCTTTCTGGAAGTGGTAAATCTACTTTAGTCAGGCATTTTAATCGATTGTTAGAACCTACATCTGGAAAAATATTTATTAATGGTACTGATATTATGGGTTTGGATGAGCCTACTTTGCGCGAGTATCGAAATAAAAAAATTGGAATGGTGTTTCAAAACTTTGCGCTAATGCCTCATAGGTCCGTTATAGATAATATTGCAATGCCATTAGAAATTAGAGGTATTAACAAAAACCAACGTTATCAAGAAGTTGAAAAAATTTTAGGAATTGTTGAATTAACCGGATGGGGAAATAAATATGCTCATGAATTGTCAGGAGGTATGCAGCAAAGAGTAGGTTTAGCAAGAGCTTTAGCTGCAAACCCAGAATTGTTACTTATGGATGAGCCATTTAGCGCTTTAGATCCATTAATTAGAAGACAGCTTCAAGAAGAGTTTATTAATCTTTCAAAAAAAATGAAAAAAACAACAATCTTTATTACTCATGATTTAGAAGAAGCAGTTAGAGTAGGTCATAGAATCGCTATTATGCGTGACGGTCAAGTAATTCAAATTGGAACTCCAGAGGAAATTATTTTGAATCCTTTTGATGAATATGTAAAAGAATTTGTCAAAGGCATATCAAGATTAAAAGTAATTAAAGCTAATAGTATTATGATACCTATAGAAATTTACAAAAAAGAAAATCAATCAATTCCAAAGGGTTCAGTAAAGATTTTAAAAAATGATAATTTAAATAAAATTATTGAAGTAGCTGTAGATCAAGATGAAGATATTACAGTTTTTGATGATAATGGAAATCTTATCGGCATTGTTGATAAGAAAAATCTTTTAAAAAATCTAGTTGAAAATTAGTTTATGAATTATGATTCAGAAATAACAAAATTTGTTAAAACAAATTCATCTTATTATATAAGAGAATTTAATAAAATAGGTAATAATTCTAAAAGAGTTTTTTCTTTTAACTTTTTTGCTGCAATTTTTGGTTCTGTGTGGTTTGGATCAAGAAATATTTGGAATTATGCGTTAACTTTTTTGATTCTAGAAACTTTTTCTATTGTACAAGTTATGCGTGGTTTTTTTGGAAATGTTACTACAGAAATTTATACAAAAATTTCTGGTATAGAAAACACATTAGTATTTCGAAAGAAACAACTATCAGCAGCTTATGAAAAAGCTCCTGAAAAAGTAGAGGTTTTTAAAAGAGCTATAGAATCATTAGAGAAAGCGGTTACAGACTATAAAATTGAGGCAAAAGCCATAGAGGAAAGTGCCATATATATAGCAATTTTTGGACTTGTGGGACTTTTTATAATAAAAATTATTCAAGGGTTAGCTGCTAATCATATTTTAGAAAAGAAATTTTCTAATTATTTATCAGATAATTCAATTAGTGCTGAAATTAAATCAATAAATATTTTTTTTAGTATTTTGCTTACAATAATTATTATTGTACTAACTTCTTTACATTATGCTTTTCCAAATACATGGATTTTTTTAAATAATTTTCCTACACATCCAGATATTAGATTAACTTCTATAAAATGGATTGAGACTAGCTTTAATTTTGCAACGGTAAAAGGAGATGCTTTTTTTGATGGAATTAGCCATACTATAAGATCAGTTTTAGATTTTCTTGAGTTGTTGTTTTTAGGAACTCCTTGGATTGTTATATTTTTAGTAATAGTTATTTTGACAACTTTATCAGCTGGTCCGAGGGCCGGAATTATAACAGGCTCTTTTTTAGCTTACATGGGACTTTTGGGATTTTGGAAACTTGCTATGATCACAATAGCCCTTCTGAATACAGCTGCAGCTTTAAGTATAATTATAGGAATACCTCTTGGTATCTATTGTTCTCGCAGACCAAAATTCTATTCTTTTATAAGGCCTATTATGGACTTTATGCAAACAATGCCAGCGTTTGTCTTTATGATACCCGTCATTGCCTTTTTTGGAGTTGGTAAAGTGGCTGCTGTTTTAATAACAATGATTTTTGGTGGAACACCGGTTGTAAGATTTACAGTTCTTGCTTTAAAGGGAGTTCCAGAGAATGTTAGAGAAGCAGCAATTTCTTATGGTGCCTCTAAATGGTATCTGTTAAGAAAAGTTGATCTTCCATTAGCCGCTCCTACAATTATGGCTGGAGTTAACCAAACTGTGCTTTTAAGTTTAACCATGGTTGTTGTTGCTTCATTAGTTGGGGCAAAAGGTCTAGGTTTAGAGGTTCTTGAAGCATTGCAATATACAAATGTTGGACAAGGTATATTAGCAGGTATTGCAATATTATTTTGTGCTTTGATCTTAGATAAAATAGTTCAAGGAAAGAAAAATTAAATTATTATTTTTCTGTTCCACTCATAAGTCTTTTAATATTTTCCCTATGCGTATAAATCGAAAATATAAAAAAGAAAAAATTTAAGTAAGCTATGTTTGAATCATACATAACGTATGAACAGGGAATAATAATGAGAAATGCAATTAAAGCAGATATAGACGAAATTTTAAATAATTTAGCAATTATTAACCAGCTTAAGCCGTAAATAACAAATAACACAGGATTTAAAACTAGGATATTTCCAATGTAAGTAGCTACACCTTTTCCACCTTTAAATTTCAACCAAACCGGAAATACGTGCCCTAAGTAAACAATGATCGCAGATAAATACGCATATTCAGAAAAGTATACTAGACTTAAGAAAACAGCTAAAGAACCTTTGCCTGCATCAAAGATTAATGTGAGAAGTGCTAATTTTTTACTTCCAGTTCGTAGAGCATTAGTAGCTCCTATATTTCCTGAACCAATTTTTCTTATGTCTCCATAACCTAGTAAGTGAGAAAATATTAAACCAAATGGAATACTTCCTAATAGATATGAATAAATAACAACTGTAAAAAAACTCATTAATTATTAAAAACTAACTTACCATTAATAAAAGTTTTTTCTACTTTGCCTTGTAATTTTCTATTTTCAATCGCTGTATTTTTAGATTTAGATTGGATATTTTCTTTTTTTAGTACCCAAGGTTTTTCTAAATCAAAAATTGCAATATCTGCTTCTCCACCAACTGATAATGTTCCATTTCTAACTCCTAAAATTTTAGCTGGATTAGATGTGAGTTTTTTTATTACTGTATTTAAATCACAATGATTATTATGAACAAGTTCTAAGGCAAGCGGTAGAAGTGTTTCTATACCAGAAGCACCCGTCGTTGCTTGTTGAAAAGTTAATCTTTTAGATTCTTCATCCTCGGGTTTGTGATCTGAAACAATCACATCAATGATTCCATCGTTAACTGCCTGTATCAATGCTAGCCTATCTTCTTCACTTCGAAGGGGAGGTGATAATTTTAAAAAAGTTCTGAAGTCACCAATATCGTTGTCATTAAGAGAAAGATTATTAATTGAAACACCTACAGTAAATTTTATTCCTTTTTCTTTTGCAGATTTGATTAAGTCAATTGATTTTTTTGATGATATCAGAGCAATATGGTATTTTGTTTTATATTGCTCCAACAATCTTAAATCTCTTTCTATTATAATTTGTTCTGCTATTTCTGGAATTCCTTTTAGACCAAGTTTAGTAGCTAGCAGTCCATCATTTACAACTCCATTTTCAGATAAAAAGTTATCCTGCGCAAATTGAATAATTAATACATCTGTATTTTTTCCATAGTTAAAGATTTGATCCATTACTTTATTGTTTTGAATACAGCTTACACCATCCGTAAAACCCCATGCCCCTCTTAATTTTAAAAGACCAAATTCTGTCATGTCGTTACCTTCGGCATTTTTAGTTAGTGTAGCTAAAGGAAATACTTTAATAATTGATTTATCTCTTGATCTTCTTTTTACAAAATCAAGTGTAGACACATTATCAATTACGGGGATTGTATTTGGCATAGTAGCAACTGCAGTTACTCCACCTGATAACGCAGCTTGACTTAAAGTTCTAAAATTTTCTTTGTATTCAAATCCAGGTTCACCGACAAAAACACGCATATCAATGATGCCAGGTATAGCAACTTTGTTCTTACAATCATAAATTTCTGCGTCTGAAACATTTCCCTTTGTAACTTTTGAACCTACAGCCTCAATTCTTCCTTTATCATTAATTAAAATTCCTCCTATTTCATCGATATTGTTTGCTGGATCTATAATTCTCGTATTGAGGATACACTGTTTTTTCATTTATTATTTTCCATTAAAATTTTAAGGACAGCCATTCTTACAGCAACACCCATTTCAACTTGTTGCACAATAATACTTCGGTTGATATCGTCAGCTAAATTAGTATCAATTTCTATTCCACGATTCATTGGCCCTGGATGCATGATTAAAGCATCAGGTTTGGCATTTTTTATTTTTTTATAATCAAGTGCAAAAAATTCATAATACTCTCTTGTCGAAGGCACATAAGATCCATCCATTCTTTCTGTTTGCATTCGTAACATCATAATAATGTCAGATCCTTCCAGTCCTTTTTCCATATTAGTAAATGCCTTTACTCCAAAAGCCTCGATATGTTTTGGCATAAGCGTAGATGGTCCTATCACTCTTACTTCTGCACCAAGCATATTTAATAAATAAATATTAGATCTTGCTACTCTTGAGTGCATAATATCTCCACAAATAGCAACTCTTAATCCCTCAATTTTTCCTTTTTTCATTTTTATTGTCATTGCATCAAGCAATGCTTGCGTAGGATGTTCTCTTCTTCCATCTCCAGCATTAATTACCGAGCAGTTAACTTTTTGAGATAATAAATTAGCAGCACCAGAGTCTTGATGTCTGATTACTAAAATATCTGGATGCATTGCATTTAAAGTCATTGCAGTATCTATAAGTGTTTCACCTTTTTTAATGGATGAATTTACAACATTCATATTCATCACATCTGCACCTAATCTTTTTCCTGCAAGTTCAAAAGAACTTAAAGTTCTAGTTGAGTTTTCAAAAAATAAATTGATTTGTGTTTTTCCATTCAGAATTTTTAATTTTTTATTTTCCTGACGATTAAGTTCAACAAATGCTAGCGACTCATCAAGAATAAGATTTACCTCTGGAATAGATAAATATTGAATACCGAGAAGATGTTTGTGATTAAATTTAACAGCTTGATTTTGGTTTAATGCCATTAAAACCAGGTCTATAGGCTGATTTTAATATCAAAGCAAGTTATTTGTTTAAATAGTCAATAAAACCTTGCAAAATAAAAGCTGCTGAATTTTCATCTAATCTCTTTTTTTTGGATGAGCTATTAATATTTAATTCCTCCATACTTTTGAATGCACCTTCGCTAGATAATCGTTCATCCCACAATGTAATAGGTAAAGAAATAAATTTTAAAATATTTTTAACAAAGTCTTTCGTTGATTGGGATCTTGGGCCTTCAGTTCCATCCATGTTAATTGGATGACCAACAACTATACCCCTGATATCATTTTCTAGAATTATTCTATTTAATTTTTCAATTACATTTTTAAGCTTATCTACTTTAATAGTTTCATAGGGCGTAGCTATAATGTGTGAGCTATCACAAATAGCGACACCAATATTTTTTTTACCAGGATCAATTCCTATCAAACGTGAACTTTTACCAACTTCTTGGGCAAATTCAGAATTCTCTAAAAGGTTGTAAGTTTTCATTAAAGTGTTAATTTACCGTAATTTTTCACTAAGTCTAATGTCAATTAATAAAGAAACAGTAAAGAAAATTTCTAAGTTATCAAGAATAGCTTCAAATGAACAATTTGAAGATTCTATGATTAAAGATCTTAATTCCATTTTGAAATTTGTTGAGCAGTTAAATGAACTTAACATTAAAAATATCGAACCTTTATCCTCTGTAGTGGAACAAAAATTATTTCAGCGAGAAGATGTTGTTAAAATAATGAATGAAAAGGAAGATGTACTAAAAAACTCACCAGACAAAAATGAGAATTATTTTGTGGTTCCAAAAGTAATCGAATAATTGAATGACTACGATTGCAAAATATACTTTAGTTGAATTAGTTAATAAAATTAAGTCCAAAGAAATTTCAGCTGTTGATGCAACAAGCGCATATGTTGAAAGAATTCAAAAATCAAAAAAATTAAATGCATTTGTAACTGAAACTTTAGAAAGTGCATTAGAACAAGCAAAGAAAGCTGATGAAATTAATAAAAAAAATGGAGTTTTGTCTTGTGCGCCTATTGCAGTTAAGGATTTGTTTTGTACTAAAAATGTACAAACTACTGCATCAAGTAAAATTTTAAAAAATTTTATTCCTACTTATGAGTCTACTGTTACATCGAAACTTTGGGATGAGGGAGCTATTCTTCTTGGTAAATTAAATTGTGATGAGTTTGCAATGGGATCTTCTAATGAAACAAGCGCTTACGGTAATGTTATTAACCCCTATAGAAATAATAACGATACTTTAGTTCCAGGTGGATCATCTGGAGGCTGTTCTTCAGCTGTAGCTGCTGATTTAACATCTGCTACTGTTGGAACGGATACAGGTGGTTCTATCAGACAACCAGCCGCTTTTACTGGAATAGTAGGATTAAAGCCCACCTACGGAAGGTGTTCAAGATGGGGCATCGTAGCGTTTGCATCTTCTTTGGATCAAGCAGGACCAATGACAAAAGACGTTGCTGATAGTGCATTAATGCTTGATGTAATTTCAGGCCATGATGAAAAGGACTCAACCTCAGCAAATGTTCCAAAAGGAGAATTCTTAAAAAATTTAAATAAAGATATTAAAGGTTTAAAAATAGGAATTCCGAAGGAATACATTGTAGACAATATGCCAAAAGCGATACAATCGTTATGGGACAAGGGCATAGAATGGATGAAAGATTCTGGTGCAATTATTAAAAATATTTCATTGCCGCATACTAAATATGCATTACCAACCTATTATATAGTCGCTCCAGCTGAGGCTTCTTCTAATTTAGCTCGTTATGATGGTGTGAAATATGGTTTTAGAGCTCCAGGAAAAGATTTGATTGAAATGTATGAAAATACTAGAGCTCAAGGATTTGGTAATGAAGTTAAACGAAGAATTATGATTGGTACTTATGTTTTATCTTCTGGTTACTATGATGCTTATTATTTAAAAGCTCAACAAGTTAGAAGATTAATTAAAAATGATTTTGATAGTGCTTTTAATGAGGTAGATACAATTTTAACACCTACAGCACCATCTTCTGCTTTTAAAATTGGAGATAAAACAGAAGATCCTATTGCCATGTATCTTAATGATGTTTTTACCGTCCCTGTAAATTTAGCTGGATTGCCAGCTATTTCTTTACCAGCAGGAATGGATGAGTATGGTTTACCGTTGGGGTTACAGTTAATTGGAAAATCTTTTGATGAACAGACTGTTTTAAATGCTGCATATGCATTAGAGGAAAAAATTGGTTTTCAATCACAAGTAAAAGATTGGTGGATGTAAATGAGTGAAAAAGTCTTTGATTATTATTTAGAGGGAAAAACTGGAAAGTGGGAAGTGATCATTGGTTTAGAAGTCCATGCGCAAGTTACATCTAATGCTAAACTATTCTCATCTTCATCAACTAAATTTGGTTCAGATCCTAACTCACAAGTTAGCTTAGTTGATGCTGCAATGCCTGGTATGCTGCCGGTGATTAATAAATTTTGTGTAGAGCAAGCAGTTAAAACAGGACTTGGGCTAAAAGCAAAGATTAATAATTTTTCAAAATTTGATAGAAAAAATTATTTTTATGCAGACTTACCGCAAGGGTATCAAATATCTCAATTTAAGTTTCCTATTGTTGGAGAGGGAAAAGTTATTTTAGATATGCCTTATGGCACTAAAGAAGTTGGTATTGAAAGATTGCATTTAGAGCAGGATGCTGGAAAAAGTTTGCACGATCAAGATCCCATAAACTCCTTTGTAGATTTAAATAGATCTGGAGTTGCATTAATGGAAATTGTTGGCAAACCCGATCTTAGATCTCCTGAAGAAGTGGGGCAGTATGTAAAAAAGTTAAGATCTATCATGAGATATTTGAACACTTGTGATGGAAATATGGATGAAGGCTCTTTAAGAGCTGACGTTAATGTATCTGTGAGAAAAGCAGGCTCTAGTGAGCTTGGTACAAGATGTGAAATTAAAAACGTAAATTCAATAAAATTTATGCAACAAGCCATTGAATATGAAGCAAAACGTCAAATTGAAATAATTGAAGAGGGCGGTTCTGTTAATCAAGAAACAAGATTGTTTGATACCAAAAAAATGGAAACTAGATCGATGAGAAGCAAAGAAGATGCACATGATTATCGATATTTTCCAGATCCTGATCTCCTACCATTAGAATTAGACCAGGAATATATAGACACTATTAAGAAATCATTACCCGAGCTTCCAGATGAAAAGAAAGCAAGGTTAATGAATGATTTTGGTCTTTCTAGTTATGACGCAAGTATAATTATATCAGATCAAGAAATCTCTTCCTATTATGAGGAGGTTGCTAAAAACTCTGATTATAAACTTGCAGCAAATTGGATGATCGTTGAGCTTTTTGGTATATTGAATAAAGAAAATAAAGAAATTAAAGATTCACCAGTATCAGCAAAAAATCTATCAAAATTAATTAATCTTATTAAAGATAATACAATATCAGGAAAAATTGCAAAAACTGTTTTTGAAGATATGATAAAAGGCAATCAAGATCCTGAAGAAATAATAAATAAAAAAGGTCTGAAACAACAATCAGATCCTAAAGAATTAGAAAAAATAATAGATAAAATTGTTCAGTCTAATTTAGATAAAGTTGAACAATACAAATCAGGAAAAGATAAGTTGTTTGGTTTTTTTGTTGGTCAAGCAATGAAAGATACACAAGGTAAAGGAAATCCAAAATTAATAAATGATATTTTAAAAGAGAAATTAAAATAAATTGTGTCAAAAAATATCAGTTTTACGCCAGAACTAGAAAACTATTTAAATAAAAACTCTATTGAGAATTTAGTTTTAAAAGAATTAAGAAAGTTTTCCTTTATAGAATTAGGTGACGTTGCAAATATGCAAGTAAGTCCAGAACAGGCATCGTTTTTGCATATGCTCATAAAAATTGGAAATTATAGTCAAGTTTTAGAAGTGGGTACTTTTATGGGCTATAGCGCTCTAGCAATGGCTCTTGCACTAAATGATAATGGAAAAATTATTACAGTAGATAGTGATATTAAAACAACAAAACATGCTGCAAAATTTTGGAAACAAGCAAATGTTTTAGACAAAATTACTTTAATTAATGAAGATGGTTTAAAATCTTTACAAAAATTTAAAGAAGAAAAATTTATATTTGATTTTATTTTTATAGATGCAGATAAATCAGGGTATCGAAATTATTTAGAATTAAGTCTAAATTTAATATCTGAGAATGGATTAATTGTTTTTGATAATGTTTTATGGAAAGGAAAAGTTGCCGATCCATCCATTAATGACAAAAAAACTAATGATATTAGGGAGTTTAATGATTTTATTAAAAATGATAAAAGAGTTGATACAACTATGATTTCCATAGGCGATGGAATGACATTATGCCAGAAGAAGAAAAATTTGAGATAATTAGCTTTTATAAATTTGTTCATTTAAACAATCTTGAAAAATTTCAATTAAGTGTAAAAAAATATTTAATTGATAATCGTTTAAAAGGAACAATTATAATATCCCCAGAGGGCATTAACGGTACAATTTCAGGCAAACTAGGTTTTATAAATAAATTTAATAGTTTTATTTATAACATTTTCTCTCTTGATGATTTTGATGTTAGCAACATATCTAAAGCTAATTCAATTCCTTTTGAAAGACCTAAGGTTAAAATTAAAAAGGAAGTTGTTCCAATAGAAAAAAAAGTAATAAGTAGAGAAGGTAAGCACATATCACCTAAAGATTGGAATAATTTTATTCGAAAAGATGATGTTGCAGTTATCGATATCAGAAAACCCTTTGAAAACAAAATTGGAAGTTTTCAAGGTTCAATTAATCCAAATGTAAATAGTTTTAGAGAATTTAAAGGATATTTCGATGACTTTATTAAAAAAAATAATAAAAAATTAGCTATTTTTTGCACAGGTGGAATCCGATGTGAAAAAGCTTCTGAATATTTAAAAGAAAAAGGAGTTGAGGAAGTCTATCAATTACAAGGAGGTATTTTAAATTATATCAATACTATTCCTGAGGAAGAAAGTTTATGGAGAGGCGAATGTTATGTTTTTGACAAAAGAGTTGCCATTAAACATAAATCTAAACCAGGAAGTTATACAATGTGTTATGGCTGTCGCATGCCAATCAATGATAAAGACAAACAATCAGAAAAATTTATTGAAGGTATTGCTTGCCCTTACTGTTATGATAAATCTAGCGATGAGCAAAAAAAAAGATTTGCTATGAGGCAGTTTAATAAAACTAAAAATAAGGAACATTCTATAAATGATAAATAATATACCTGATGTAAACTTTGTAGTCAGAGTTGATGGAAAGTTTGAAACAAAAAAAAGTGATTATTATTTTGCAAATAAAAAAATTATTTTGTTTG
>JAYONI010000004.1:0-20632 GCA_038121265.1 Candidatus Pelagibacteraceae bacterium
TATTTGGTTTCATTTTGACATTTTGTTCTAGCTTTGGTCAAACTTTTTTTATTGGCATTTTTAATCCTTTTATTCGTGAAGATTTGCAATTAAGCCATTCAGAGTTTGGCTTTATTTACTCCGTTGCAACTCTTTTAAGTAGCTTTACCTTAATTTGGGCAGGTAAAAAAATTGACGATGTTAAAATTATATATTTTGCAATTTTAGTTTGTTTATTTGTAGCCTTTGCTTCCTTTTTTTTAACACTAGTTACTAATATTGTTATTTTATTTTTTGCTATTTATTTTCTTCGTTTGTCCGGTCAAGGTTTGATGACTCATACAGCATCAACATCAATGGCTAAATTTTTTGATGTAAATAGAGGAAAAGCTTTAAGCATTTCTTGGTTAGGCCTTTCTTTGGGTGAAGGATTTTTACCTTATCTGATTGTTTTTGTAATGAAGTTTTATTCATGGAAAATGATTTGGTTGGGAATTTCTTTATTTATACTCTTTATCATTATTCCAAGTGTTTTTATTATTTTAAGAAATTATCAAGACGGAAGTACGGAAACTACTAGTTTAAAACAAGAAGTTAATCACGAGATTAAGAATTGGACTAGAGCTGAAGTGATTAGAGATAAAAAGTTTTATTTTTTACTTCCAGCTGTTTTAGCTCCCGCTTTTTTAACTACTGGAATTTTCATTAATCAAATTTATATTTTTGAAAGCAAAGGTTGGTCGATGTTGTTACTTGCCCAAGGTTTTACTCTGTATGCAATTTTTAGTGTTATAACTTTAGCGGTTTCAGGATTTTTAATTGATCGATTTTCAGCAATAAAAATTTTACCTTTTTATTTAGTGCCCACAATGTCAGCTTATCTATTTGTTATATTTAGTAATTGGATTTATGCACCAATCGTAATGATGATCTTAATTGCCATGACCAATGGCACTTCTAGCGTTTTACTGACATCTACTTGGTCTGAAATTTATGGGACAAAGCATCTTGGTGGCATTCGGTCTATCACCGTTTCTTTTTTTGTCTTTTCCACTGCAATTGCCCCATTCTTATTTGGATACTTAATTGATCATGGTTTTAGTATTAATCAAATATTTACTATGATGCTTGCTTATTTAGTTTTTGCAAATTTGCTATTTCTATTTAAATTGAAAGACTATAGACCCGTAAAAATTGCTTGATTTTAGGGCTCAAAGTCTTTAGAAGACCTCAACTTTATGGCACGTGTAACAGTAGAAGATTGTTTAGAACAAGTCCCTAATCAATACGATTTAGTAATTTTAGCAAAAGAGAGAACTCTGCAAATTGGAGCAGGGGATGCACCTTTAGTTGAAGAGGATAATGATAAAAAAACTGTAATTTCTTTGAGAGAAATTGGAGATAAAAAAATTGATCCAAAAAAATTAATTGATGCGACTGTTGATAGAGCGCGTGATCATCCAGAAGACGCATTAGTTCAAGAAGATTTTGATGCAGATGTAGGCGACGCTTTTGAAGAAATTTACAAAGGTGAAGTATCTAAATCTGGTCAAGCAATCTTACCATCAAAAAGATCAAGAAAAATTCCAACACCAAATGCAGCTGCTAGCGATGATGGCGATGACGATGGTGATGAAGGTGATGATGGAGCAGAAGATAACGTATCTGCTGAAGCTAAAGATTCAGAGTAATTTACTTAAACTCTTCTAATATTTTTTTCCTATGCTGATCAAGGTCAGGTATTTCTCCTCTAGTAATAGAATCTTGGTACCCTGATAATTTAATTGGGTTTCCAGCCATTTTAAATGTTCCAATTTTATTATGTTCTGCACTTACAATCATATTTCTAAATTGGATTTGAGGGTTTTCTACCGCCTCTTTAATATTGTTAATAGGACCACATGGAATTTTTTTCTCTGTAAAAATATTCACCCATTCACTAGTTGTTTTATTTTTTAATTTATCTTCAATAATAATTTTAAGCTCATCAATATTTTGATTTCTAGATTTGTTATCTTTAAATTTTTCTTGTTTATGACATTCGCAACCAAGTGTCAGACACATTCCCTCAAATAATTTATCATTACCTGCGGCAACAATAATATAACTATCTTTCGTTTTAAAAGCTTCAAAAGGTGCAATCGATGGATGACGTGATCCCATTGGTTTTGGAATTTCTCCTTTTGATAAATATCTCGCAATTGCATTTTCTAAGATTGCAATTTGACAATCCAACATTGAAACATCTATGTGAGAACCTTTGCCAGTTTTTTCTCTATCAAATAAAGCTGCGTTAATTCCAATAGCAGTAAATAATCCTGCTGTAATATCACCAATAGAAGTTCCAACTCTAGTAGGTTCACTATTAGGTTGTCCAGTTACACTCATCAAGCCACCCATTCCTTGCACCACCATGTCATAAGCAGGCAATTCTTTCATTGGTCCAGTTTGACCAAAACCAGATGCGGATGCATAAATTAATCTTGGATACTTATCTTTAATATCATTGTAGCCGTAACCCCATTTTTCCAGAGTTCCAGGTTTAAAGTTTTCAACAAGGATGTCTGCTTTAGCTAAAATTTTTTCAAATATTTTTTTATCCTCATCATTCTTTAAATTAAGAGCAATACTTTCTTTACCTCTATTCAGGGACATAAAGTATGCTGATTGATCTTCAATAAAGGGGCCAAATCCTCTTGAATCATCGCCAACTTCAGGTGCCTCTACTTTAATTACCCTTGCTCCTAAATCAGACAAAACCATTGTGCAATAAGGCCCGACTAATACTCTCGTCAGATCTAATACTAGTAGTCCTTTTAATGGTCCTTCACTCATATATATTTCTTTAATACACAATAAAGATCATAAATTATAGAAAAATTAGCTGTTTTAAAAACTTTTGTAATCAGTTAAATTCTTTTTCATAAATATTAACTTAACAGGGGAAAATAATAATGAAAATTTTTAGTAAAATAATTTTATCATTAATTACTTTATCATTTATCACTACCTCTTCTTTTGCGGTTACTTGGAAAGCTTCACACCAATGGCCAGGCGGAAAAGGGGATCCACGTGATGAAATGGTACAAATCATTAAAAGAGAAGTAGAGAAAGCAAATGTAGATTTTAAAATTCAAATCTATCCAGGTAAATCTTTATACAAACCAAAAGAACAATGGAAACCATTGACGACTGGTGATTTAGATATGACTGCTTTCCCATTAGATTATGCAAATAAATTTCATCCGGAATTTAGTATTACTCTAATGCCAGGGATCGTAAAAAATCACGATCACTCAAAAAGAATTAACAAGTCTGCTTTCATGAAAAGTATCAGAAAAATTATGGATGATGCTGGAGTGATGGTTGTGTCTGATGCATGGTTGGGAGGAGCTTTTGCTTCTAAAAAAACTTGTATAACAAGTCCAGCAACTGCAAAAGGACAAGTGATGAGAGCTGCAGGACCAATGTTTAATAAAATGTTGGAAGGTGCAGGATCTTCAATTGCTTCTATGCCAAGTTCTGAAATTTACACAGGTTTACAAACTGGTGTATTAACAGGTGCTAATACAAGTTCAGGAAGTTTCGTTTCATACAAACTTTATGAACAATTAAAATGCTTAACACCTCCAGGCAAATATGGATTATGGTTTATGTATGAGCCAATCCTAATGTCTAAAAAATCTTACAATGCATTAAATGCTAAGCAAAAAGCAGCTTTACAAAAAGCTGGTAAAAAAGCTGAAGACTGGATGCTTGGACAGGTTGCAAACTTAGACAAAAAAATGGAAGATAAGTTTAAAGCCGCTGGCGTTAAATTAGCTTACATGTCTGAGAAGGACTATAAAGCTTGGTTGGATATTGCTAAGAAAACTTCATTTAAAGATTTCTCTGCAAAAGTTCCAGCTGGAGCAAAATTGTTAGAGCAAGCTTTAGCAGTTAAATAATATTTAAGTAATAAAAACAGACCCCAGAGACGATCTGGGGTTTGTTTTTTAGTTTATGGATTTTTTTATAAGGTCGGTACATAGAATTTCTATCTTTTGCGGAACAGTAGCAACGACTCTTTTGTGCTTAGCTATTTTAGTTATTATCGACATGGTAGTGGAACGCTATGTTTTTAATCTTTCCACTTCTTGGCAAACAGAATTTGTCATTTATTCCTTAGCAGGAGGAACTTTTATTGGTTGTCCTTATGTTTTATTAAAAAAAGGACATGTAAATGTTGAGCTTTTACCACATTATCTTAGCTATAAAGGAAAATTAATTCTCGCTTTATTATCTTCAGTTTTATCTTTAATTTTTTGTACAGTTATTTTTTACCTATCAGCTCACTGGTGGTACGACGCATATATCAATAACCATACAACAGGCACAATTTGGAATGCATATTTGTGGAAGTTGCATTTTCCATTACCACTTGGAATGTTTATTATGATTTTGCAGTATGTTGCTGATATTCTTTCATTGATCACGAGAAGAGAAATGCCATTTCCAGATGCAGTAATAGAGGAGACTATTTCATAATGGAACCACTTCAAATAGGTTTATTATTAGTACTTTCTACATTGCTTGTTTTTTCAATTGGTATTCCAGTTGCCTTTGGACTTGGAGTAATTGCGCTTATCTTTTTGCTAGGATTTGAAGGTTTGGGAATGACAAGAGTTGTTGCTGAAACATTTTTTTCTGGATTAGAAGAATTTACTATTGTTTCTATTCCAATGTTTATTGTGATGGGTATTGCTGTTGCATCCTCTCCAGCTGGTAAAGATTTATATTCAGCTCTTGATCGTTGGTTAAATAGAGTTCCAGGTGGTTTAGTAGTTTCTAATTTAGGTGCTTGCGCTTTATTTGCTGCGCTTAGTGGATCTTCACCTGCAACATGTGCTGCAATTGGAAAAATGGGAATTCCTGAAATGCGTGAAAGAGGCTATCCTAAAGAAATTAGTGCTGGAACTATCGCTGCAGGGGGAACATTAGGAATCTTAATCCCTCCATCTATTACAATGATAGTTTATGGAATTTCTACAGAGACTTCTATTGGTCAATTATTTATGGCAGGAATTTTCCCAGGTTTGATGTTGACTGGATTATTTATGATTTGGGCAATTTTTAAAACTTGGATGACAAATAAAGATAAAAATTTTTCAACTGTTGAATTTAAATCTTTTAGTTGGAAAGAGCGATTTGAAATTTTACCTAGGATTGCTCCTTTCTTATTAGTTGTTATTGGTGTGTTGTATGTTTTATATGGTGGTATTGCTACTCCTTCAGAAGCATCGGGAGTGGGTGCTTTTTTCTGTTTAGTTTTAGTCGCTGTAATTTATAAAATCTATAATCCTGTAAAAATTTGGAAAATTATTAAAGAGTCCATGAAAGAAAGCACTATGATTTTAATGATCATAGCTGCTTCTTATCTTTTTAGTTTTACTCTATCTAATTTATACATCACACAAAGTGTTGCTGAGTTGATGACATCTTTAGAAGTAAATCGATGGGTATTAATGCTTATGATTAATATTTTTTTATTAGTTGCAGGTTTCTTTTTACCGCCTGTAGCTATTATCGTAATGACAACACCAATTTTATTACCAATCATCGAACAAGCAGGGTTCGATCCAATTTGGTTTGCAGTTATTTTGACTATTAATATGGAGATTGGCCTAATCACTCCGCCGGTCGGTTTAAATTTATATGTAATTAAAGGAATTTCACCAGATATCTCACTACCAGAAATTTTACGAGGATCATTACCTTTTATGCTATGTATGGTTTTAGGAATTATAATACTTTGTATTTTTCCTGAAATTGCAACGTGGTTGCCTAAATACTTATTTAGCAAATAAATGTTTTTAAAAAAGATTATCAATTCTATTGCCGATGCAGGCAAGGAGCTGCTTAACAAGGCTTTACCGGTCCAAAAAAACTTAGAAACATTATTAGAGCTTTGCGATGATTTGATTTCCTACAAAGGAGTTGCTAGCGGTATTGCAATTGCTAGAGAAATTTCTGAAATTTATTTATCTTTATCAAAAGAGGATAAGAAAAAGTTTTTTTTAGCAATTGATGAAAAATTTAAACCCAATTTAGAAGCGGCAGAAAAAAAGTCATTAGAATTTATTAAAAATAAAAATACGAATACATTAAAAGAGTTATCTTCTTTAGCAGAAGGAAACCGTCAGGAATTTATTAGACGAATGAATATGGCTCCTAATGGAACTGCTTTTTTAGTTTCTATGAGAGAAGATTTGTTGCGATTTGTATTAGAAAATTCTTCACTTGCAGATTTAGATGAAGATTTTCGACATCTTTTTAGATCTTGGTTTAATCCAGGTTTTTTGCGATTAGAAAGAATTACTTGGGATACAAAAGCTGCCGTATTAGAGAGAATAATTTCTTATGAAAAAGTTCATAAGATTAAAGATATGACAGATCTTAAACGCAGGTTGGAAGAAGACAGAAGATTTTATGCCTATTTTCATCCAGTATTACCAGATGAGCCACTTATTTTTGTTCAAGTTGCTTTTACGCAGGGATTAGGAAATTCTGTGCAAGACCTTATTAAACCAATGATGGCTAATGAACCAAAAGCAGATACTGCAACTTTCTATTCTATTAGCAATTGTCAGCAAGGATTAATGCGTGTCACACTTGGAAATTTTTTAATTAAAAGAGTGGTCTATGAAATACAGCAGGAAAATCCGAAAATTAGACATTTTGGTACTCTTTCACCTCTTCCAGGCTTTGCGGAATGGGTAAATTATTTAGAGGAAAATAAATTACGTTCTATTTTGGGAGATGAAGATTATGAAAAAGTTAAATTTTTACGATCTACCGATATAAAAATTGGAGATCCAAGAATAATTGAACATAAAAAAATTATAAAAAAATTAACGGTTCATTATTTGATTAAGGAAAAAGTAAATAACAAACCTGTAAATGCTGTGACGCGTTTTCACTTGGGTAACGGGGCTAGCATTGAAAATATTGTCATTAATGGAAATGTTTCTGATTATGGATACCAAGAATCTTTTGGGGTCATGGTTAATTATATTTATCATTTAGATAAATTAGAAAAAATTCATGAGGATTACATTAGTAACAATCACATTTCTTATTCTGAAAAAATAAAAAAATATGTCTAAAATTAACCGAACGGTTTCTGTTGCACCTATGATGGATTGCACTGATAGGCATGATCGCTATTTTTTACGTCTTATCAGTAAAAATGTTCTTTTATATACAGAAATGATCGCAACTGGCGCTGCTTTAAAAGGTGATCGAGAAAAAGTACTAGGATTTAGCGAATGTGAAAAACCTTTAGCTTTGCAGGTCGGAGGATCAAACAAAACAGATTTGGCAGAGGTTGCCAAAATAGCTGAAGACATGGGTTATGATGAAATTAATATTAATTTGGGTTGTCCAAGTAAAAAAGTTCAAAAAAATAAATTTGGTGCTTGTTTAATTAAAGAGCCAGATCTAGTTGCTGAGTGTATTCATGAGATGGTGAATAGTTGCAATATTCCTGTAACTGCAAAAACTAGAATTGGTTATGATGATGTTGAAGAATTTGATTATTTAAATAAATTTATTAATAAAATTTCATCCGCAGGTTCCAAGACTATCATCTTACATGCCAGAAAAGCTATTTTAAAAGGTTTGTCGCCAAGAGAAAATTTAAAAATTCCAAAATTAAATTATGAAATGGTGAATCAAATAAAAAAAGCAAATCAAGATTTAGAAATAATTATTAATGGAGGAATTACGAACTGCGAACAAATCCAGTCACATTTACAAAATGTAGATGGCGTTATGATTGGCAGAGCCATTTACCAATCACCTTATTTTTTAGCTGATATTGAAAAAGATATTTTCAATAACGCTAATATTTTAAGCAGATCCGAGATTATTGAAGAACTTGTAAAATATGTTGCTGATGAAGTGAAAAAAGGTACAAGGGTTAATCAAATCATGAGACACACAGTTGGTTTGTATCATGGTCAAAAAGGTGCAACCAAATGGAAACAGTATTTGTCAAATAATATGATGGCTAGAGATTCAGATTTTCAAAAAGTAAACCATATTTTAGAAGTTGTTCAAAATAACGAAAAACTTATAGCTGAAAGATAATTATGTTTGATGGTTTAACTTTTTATGAGTTACTAAATTTAATTTCTATTCTTGCAGTAGCAGCTACTATTTCAGGATTTATGGCAGGGTTACTTGGGGTAGGAGGAGGAATTTTAATGGTTCCTGCTTTATATTATGCTTTTACCGTTTTGCATTTTGATGAAACAACTAAAATGCATTTATCATTAGGAACCTCTCTTGCAATTATTATCCCAACTTCAGTTATGAGTACCAAAACTCACATGCAATATAAAGCTGTTGATTTTGCATTAATCAAATCATTTGGAATATTTGTTGTGGCAGGAGTTATTTTAGGAACTGCTATGGCATCTAATTTAGAAACAAAAAAACTCCTTTTATTATTTTCTATTTTCTCAGCTTGTGTGGGTATCTTTTTTATTTTTTTTAGAGAAAAATTGGGAGAAACTCCAAGAAACATTCCAAGCGCTATTAAAAGTTTTATAGGAACTTTTATCGGCTTTATTTCAGTTCCACTTGGCATTGGTGGAGGATCTTTATCTGTACCCTTTATGCGGTTATTTGGTTATTCTATTCGAAATGCCATTGGTACTTCTGCTGCCATTGGATTTTTAATTTCAGTAGCTGGTGCAGTGAGCATGTCTTTAAGTGGCAGATTATTTGATGAAGTTAATTCACCACTTAGCTATGGCTACGTTAATCTTCCAGGTTTCTTAGTATTTGTACCAATCACAATGATGATGGCACCAATAGGCGCTAGATTAGTTCATAAGATAGACAAAGGATTATTAAGCAAAATTTTTGGATTTTTTCTTTTAATTATAGCAGTAAGATCTTTTTACGAATATCTACACTTTTAACAATTTTGTACGATCTATTTTTACCTTTAGTTTTGCTTATCTTGGTTGGAAATTTCACACCAGGTCCTAATAATATACTTGCCTCTTATTCCGGGTTTCATTTTGGACTAAAAAAAACAATCCCATTAATAATGGCTGTTACATTTGGATGGCCTGCTTTAATTTTAACTACCAATTTTGTTTTAATTTTTATTTTTAGACAATATCCTATTGTACAAACTATTTTAGAAGTTTTGGGATCCGTTTTTCTTATTTATTTAGCTTACAAACTAAGCCAAACTAAAAATATTGAAGAAAAAGAATTAGATAAGCCGATTAGATTTGTACCTTATTTTTTTTTTCAATTTATTAATCCCAAGGGAGTAGTTACGGCAATTATTATTGTTACGAAATTTATTGATAGTAATGAAAATTTTATAAGGGATACCATCATAGTTGTTAGCCTATGTTGTTTGTCTGCTTTTTTATCGATTAGTACTTGGACAATGTTTGGAGGTTATTTAAAAACCGTGCTGACAAATAAAACTTCTATTGCAATATATCATTATATCATGGCTTTTTTATTGGTGATGATTGTTGTTCTTTTTTGGATGAATTAAGGAAGTATTACTGCAGGACCTTTTAGTAATCTTGCTTCTAATTCTTCATGAGCTTTTTGAACTTCAGCTAAAGAAAACTTTTTAAAAATATCTACTTTAAATTTTCCTGTTAATATCGCATCAAACACTGTAGCTGCAGCATCTTCTAATTCTTTTCTTGTGACTGTGTAATGCATTATCGATGGTCGAGTAAAAAACAGTCCTTTAGTATTAATATGTTTTTTAATATCGAGTGTTTTTACGTAACCAGAGGCATTACCAAACGCAACCATCATTCCTCTGATTTTCAAACATTCTATCGAACCTTCAAATGTAGAAGCACCAACTCCATCATACACAACATCAATTCCATTTTTGCCAACTATCTTTTCTACTTCTTCGACAAAATTATGATCTGTATAATTAATTACATGATGGCAGCCATTTTTTTTAGCAATAGCCTCTTTTTCTTTAGATCCGACTGTTCCAATAACAGTGCAACCAATGGAGTTAGCCCATTGACATAAAATTTGTCCAACACCTCCAGCTGCAGCGTGAAATAAAATTTTATCTCCTTTTTTTGCTGGGTACGATCGGTGCAATAAATATTCAGCCGTAATACCTTTAAGCATAATTACAGCTGCTATTTCATTAGAGATTCCTTCAGGAACGCTAACAAGTTTCTCTTGAGGAAACACCTGTTTTTCTGAGTATGATCCAATTGGCATAGATGAGTGAGCCACTCGATCTCCAACTTTAAATAAATTAACTGCAGAACCTATTTCTTCAACAACTCCGCATGCTTCAAGTCCAATACCGCTTGGCATTGGAATAGGGTAGAGACCTGTGCGGTGATAAACATCAATGTAATTAAGACCAATAGCTAAATTTTTTACAACAACTTCATTAGGATTTAATTTAGGAAGTTCCACATCAACAAGTTTTAATTCTTCAGGACCACCAAATTTTTCAATTCTAACTGCTTTAACCATAAATATAATTTATTGTATTTTAGTTTTTATTCAATCTTTTATTTCAGGAAGTGCGTTGAGTTTTTTACTAAATATATATTTAGAAAAAAAACTACTGAACCTTTGGTAGATTTTGAACATCAAAAGGCAAATTATTAAGCTAAATATAATTCGTGCAAAAAATATTCCTGAAAAATGACCACCTACCGCTAACATTAGGAGTGTATCTTCAATGATCGCATGAAGCAGATTTAGCATTGAGACAGCAAGAAATACACTCTGCTTATCAATTCTTCCTGTATTCACTTCTCGGATTAATACACCACCACCAAATTGCAAACCTATAGTCATACCAACTATAATAATATTCATCGCATCTTTACCAATACCAAATAATTTTAAAGGAGGAATTAATATTGCTTTTAAAAATTGTTCAACACCAATTTTTTTTAATATTTCTAAAAAAGTGACCATGACAATCACAATACCTAAAATATATAAAAGATTTATTACTTGATCTTGAAACCAAAACACCAAACCTTCTTTTGGAGGTTCAATCGTAAATAAAGTTTTATAAGGCTCATTTAAAAAATTAAAACTTTGATAAATTTTTCCTAATATAAAACAAACTATAAAAGCAGAAATAATTCTAAAAAAAACAGTATAGATAAAAGAAACACCCGCTGTTCTGGAAATGGCAGACTCGATTGCAAGGTTATGACAAAGTAACATTGCTGTTGTTAAAATAGTTATCTGAGCAACGGTTACATCTAAACCAGGAATAATATTTACAAATAATACTAAGGAAGCATAAATATTTACGGTAAAAGCAGTAACCCAGACAATTCCAAGTTCAGGCGGAAGTCCTATTAAACTCATTAAGGGTGCAAAAATTTTAGATAAAAAAGTAATGGCACCAATAATTTCTAATAATTTTATAATAAATACAAAAGGTATGAGGATCTTAAAAAGAGGAATTGCCACTCCTTTTATCTCTTTAATTAAATTGCTAAAAAACATTGCCTGAAATACATATAACTAATTTTTATTTTGTAAAATCAAATATAAGTGTAGAAAAAATTATAGTAGTATTAAGATAGTTAAAAATTTTATGTTAGATATTCAGGACCCTAGAGAAGCAAGAAAAGTTATAAGAGAAAATAAATACACTGAACAAACAGCTGGAACTGCTGGTAAATACGTACAAGGCAATCTCTGTATTTTACCAAGTAAATACGCTTTAGATTTCGCTTCTTTTTGTCAAAAAAATCCTAAACCATGTCCATTGATTGGCTTTGGAACTAAAGGTGATCCTATGTTGAAAGACCTTGGAGATATAGACATTCGGACAGATGTTCCGCAATACCGAGTTTGGGAAAAAGGAAATTTAGTTGATGAGCCACTAGATATCAAAAAATATTGGAATGATGATTTAGTTACCTTTGTATTAGGTTGCTCCATGTCATTTGAATTACCCCTGATAGAATCTGGAATTGAAATGCAGCATATTACCAATGATACAATCGTTCCAATGTATCGAACAAATATCGATTGTGAACCAGCTGGGCAATTTTCAGGAAAGTTGGTCGTTTCCATGAGACCTTTAAATGCAAAAGATGCTATTCGATCCATTCAAATTAGCTCTAGGTTTCCTGCAGTACACGGTGCTCCCATTCATCTAGGTAATCCAGATGAAATTGGAATTAAAGATATTATGAAACCAGAATATGGAGATGCTCCAAGAGTTTTACGAAATAATGAGATACCTGTATTTTGGGCATGTGGTGTTACTCCCCAGTCAGTATTGGAAAGTTCTAAACCTGATTTTTGTATTACTCACCATCCTGGAAAAATGTTAATTACGGATAAGTTAAATACGGATCTTGCAGCTTTATAATTAATCGCCCAAAAAAACTTTTTTTACTTTTTCGTTATCAATTAAATCTTTTGCTTCACCGGTTATGACAAGCCTGCCGCTTTCAAGGATATAACCACGATCTGCCATACTAAGTGCTAACCGAACATTTTGTTCAACGAATAAAATTGCAATTCCGCTTTTTGCAATATTTTTAAAAATTTGAATTAGATCTTTAACAACCATTGGAGACAATCCTAAAAAAGGTTCATCCACCATTAATAGTTTTGGCAATCCCATTAAGCCTCTAGCAATTGCAAGTGTTTGTTGTTCTCCTCCAGACATTGTGTGAGCTAATTGATCAGACCTAGTTTGTAATTTTGGAAAGATGGAGTAAACATATTCTAAAGATTTATCCATATCTTTTTTTGCATCTTCATGCCATGCACCTAATAATAAATTTTGCATGACTGTTAAATAAGGAAATACTCTTCTTCTTTCCAATACATGGGAAATACCAATTTTAGTTCTCTGATAAGTTGGAACAGTATGAATAGCTTCTCCATTGAATTCAATCGAACCTTTTTTTGGTGAAATTAAATTGCTAATAGTATTTAAAATTGTGCTTTTGCCCGATCCATTTGGACCTAATAATGCAATCATTTCTCCTTTATTTACCGATAAAGACATGTCCCAAATCACTTGGAAATCATCATAGAGAACATCAATATTTTTAATATTAAGCAGCATCTACAGTCCCTAAATAAGCATCTATAACTTGCTTATTATTTTGTATTTCTTTTGGAATTCCGTAGGCTATTTTTTTACCCTGATCCAATGCCAATATATTATCCGAAATATCCATGATGATATTAATATTGTGTTCAATGGTAATAATTGTAACTCCAGTTTTTTTTAATTTTTTTACTAAATCGACAAGACCAGGAATTGTTTTTTGATCCACTCCTCCTGTAACCTCATCCATCAAGAGCAAATCAGGTTTGGTAGCCATTGCTCTTGCAAGCTCAAGTCTTTTTCTTTGCCCGGTAGAAAGCTCTCTTGCAAAATGATGTCTTTTTTCAATTAAATCTACAAACTCAATAATTTCTAATGCAGCATTTCTTGCTTTAGTAATATTTGTTTCTTTTGCAAAGGATCCGATCATTACATTTTCAAGTAAAGTTTGATCTGCAAAAGGTTTTAATTTTTGAAAAGTTCTTCCAACTCCAAGATTGGAAATAATATCTGGTCGTAATCCAAATATATTTTTTTCTTTATAGTAAACTTCACCTTGATCTGGTTTTGTGTAACCAGTGATTAAATCAAATAGAGTAGATTTCCCAGCACCATTAGGACCAATTACACCTAGGATAGTTCCTTGCGGAACATCAAAAGTAATATCGGAATTTGCATGAATTCCTCCAAATGATTTACTGATATTTTTTACAGAGAGAATATTCATCTTTGTTTTTCTCTTTCTAAAATATGTAGTGGAAGCAAAGATATAAGACCAGCAGGTCTAAATATACATATTAACATTAAAATGACTCCATAAATCATTAAGTCCACAGCTCCACCTGTTCCACCAAAATAAATTCTAGAGTATTCCGAAATGGGAATTAAAATTGCCGTACCCAAAAGAGGTCCCCATACATTTCCAATTCCACCGAGAACGGTAATTAGAAGAACTATAATAGATATTTCAATATTGAACATTCTATCAGGATCAATAATTAAAATATATTGAGCAAATAAACTTCCAATCGGTGCCATAATGATTGCTGAAATCACATAAGCAATAATTTTATATTTTGAAACATTGATACCAAGGCTAGATGCTGCTTGCGGATCATCTCTGACAGCTCTTAGTCTAAATCCAATCTTAGAACGACTTAGCATCCAGGTTAAAAAATAAATGAAAACAAATAAAATTAAGAAAATGTAATAGTATTCAGTCTTTCCATCATGAAATTGCAAGTTAATCCAGGAACTTCCCTCCGTAAGAGGTATCCATATTCCAGAAGCTGCACCCACTAATTCCCAACGTTGAAACACAACTTGAAAACTGATGGCAATTAATAAAGTTGCAATGGCAAAATAGTGACCGCTCAGTCTCAATACTACCGCTCCTATAAATGCAGCAATTATTCCAGAGAATAAAATTCCAATTAAGATTCCTATCCAGGGTGTGAGCTCATATTCGACAAAGAAAAAAGAACTCGTGTATGCACCAATACCAAAAAAAGCACCATGACCAAGACTGATTTGTCCTGAAAAACCAGCAATTACATTCCAAGATTGAGCCATAACTGCATGCATAAAAATCATAATCATTAGATGAAGGTAGAAAGTATTTGGATCTACAAGGGGGAACAGAATTAAACTTATTAATAAACCAACAACTGAAAAAACAACTTTTTTATTGGTGTTCCAAACTGGTTCTAATTTTGCAGTTTCAAGTGAAGAGCTCATTAATACCTTCCAAACATTCCTTGCGGTTTCCAAATAACTACAGCAAGATAAATTGCAAAAACGTATAAAAGTTTAAAAGATGGATCAATTAACAATCCGCCAACAGACTCTACGAGACCAATAATAATACCCGCATATAAACATCCAATAATACTTCCAAAGCCACCTAGCGCGACTGCCACAAAAGCAAACAGTGCAAAATTAACACCAACATCAGGAAAAATAAAAAAATAATTTGAAAGCATGACACCCGCTACTGCAACACAGCCTAGCCCAATGGCCCATCCAAGAGCAAACATCTTGTCAGATGGTATTCCAAGTATTTCTGCAGCTTGTCTATCTTGAGCCGTTGCTTGTAAGGCAAGACCAGTTTCAGTTTTGTTTACAAATAAATACAATAAAAAGAAAGCAACCAAGCAAATTAAACTTGCATACAACTGTGGTTGACCAATAAAGATATTTCCTATTTCAATTCTTCCACTTAAAATTGGATCTTTGACATTTCGAAAATCAGGCGTCCATAAGAATTGCGCAAAAGATCTAATGAAAATTGACAAACCAAAGGTAGCACAAATTTGTACTAACATTTTGGCTTTTAAAATATATCGAATTAAAAAATAGTGAGTTAAAATTCCTGAAACTGCTAAAATGGCAATGGTAATGGGAATAGAAAAAATTGGATCAAGCCCCAATAAAGTCCAAAGCCAGAATGATGAAAACATGGAAAGCATTAAATGCTCCCCGTGAGCAAAGTTTACGATTTCCATTAAACCAAAAATTAAACTTAACCCAGCAGCAATAAGAGCGTAAATTAATCCCATTAGCAAACCACTAATAACTGCTTGTAAAATAATTTCTGATGTCAAAACAACCCCTGATTGATTTAAATATTTATATTATTTAAGTAATTTTTTTAACACAAATTGTAACTGCAACAAGGTAATAGTGACTTAATTCATATGCATTTGACATATCAAGTATTCCTGATTACTTTCATAAGTTCAATTAATTAAAAAGGGACAAAATGAAAAAAATACTATTAACAATTTTAATATTTTCATGGGCATCTATTTCAAATGCAGTTGAAAATGTAAAAATCGGTGTTCTTTATCCTTTGACTGGGCCAGTTGCTCAGGTAGGTAAAGATGCTGTAGCTGCTGTACAAACAGCTTTAGATATTATTAACAACTCCCATAACATTGATATGCCTTTAGCTAAAACACGTGGTTTACCAGGTGCGGGTGGAGCGAAAATGACAATCGTTGTTGGAGATCATGCTGGAAAACCAGATGTTGGGGTTGGTGAAACAGAAAAAATGTTAAACTCTGATAAGGTACATGCAATGTTTGGAGCTTACTACTCATCAGTTACTGGTGCTGCTAGTCAGGTTACAGAAAGAGCAAAGATACCTTGGGTTAATGGAGAGTCGACTTCTCCTAAACTAACTCAAAGAGGATTTAAATATTTCTTTAGAGTTACACCACATGATGGTGAGTTTACTCAGCTAATGTATGAATTTATGAATGATTTTAACAAACAAGGTGGAAAGTTAAAAACAATCGGAATTTTGCATGAAGATACTCTTTGGGGATCTGATAGCGGTGGAACACAAAATAAAATGGCTAAAAAACAGGGATATAAAGTTGTAGAAAAAATTAGCTACAAAGCAAAAACTACATCTTTAACTTCTGAAGTACAAAGATTGAAAGCAAAAAATCCAGATGTGTTAATGCCTTCATCTTATACATCTGATGCATATTTATTTTTAAATACTGCGAAAGAGTTAGATTACAATCCTAAATTATTAGTTGCACAAAATGCTGGATACACAGATCCAAAATTTACAGCAACTATGGGAAGTAAAGCTGAAGGAGTGATCACAAGATCACCTTTCAATACTGACTTGGCTAAAACAATTCCATTAATTGGAAAAGTAAATGCTATCTTTAAAAAACATTCAGGTGGAAGAGACTTGTCAGATGTTCCTGCAAGAGCTTTCACTGGCTTTATGGCTTTAGCGCAAGCAATTAACATTGCTGGCTCTACAGATCCTGAAGCAATTAGACAAGCGTTAACACAATTAGATATTGGACCTGAACATTTAATCGTTCCTTATAAAGGTGTTAAGTTTGGAAAAGATGGTCAGAATACAAGAACGCGTGGAATTTTAATGCAAGTTCAAAATGGAAAATACTGTACGGTATATCCATTTAATTTAGCATCTTGCAAATTAAAATATCCTATGCCGACTTGGGCTCAAAAAAAATAAAGTAATTTTTTTTAAAATGAAAAGGCGATCATAATTGGTCGCCTTTTTTTATTGCACTAATAAATCTAAGGGTTTTAACTTAACACCTGCTTGAACAAGACCTTGTTTTAGTTCTTTTGCAATAGCAACAGCAGTAGGACCGTCACTGTGAATACAGATAGTATGAATATCACACGGAATTTTTTTACCAGAATAACATTTGATCACTTTTTCACTTAACATTGTTAAAATATTATCAAGCGATTCTTGAGGATCAGTTACAAATGCATGATCTAATTTTCGTGAAACGAGCGTTCCATCATCATTATAATTTCTGTCTGCAAATATTTCTTTTGCAACTTTTAAACCCAGGGCATCACCTGCTTTGTCCATTTGTGTATTTGCATTGCACATGTAAATCAGATTCTTATCAAATGTTTTAATAGCTTCACCGATAGAGTAGGCTAAGTCATAGTCTTCACACGCCATATTACTTAAAGCACCATGTGGTTTTACATGGGTAATAGGATATTTTTCTTCGTTTGCAATTTTTGTAATAATTTCTATCTGATCCAAGATAAGTTTGTGTACTTCTTTCTTTCCTAGCGTAATTCTTGATCTGCCAAAATTATCTGGGTCATTAAAGGAGGGGTGAGCACCAACACTAACTCCGTTTTTTTTTGCTAAAACAATAGTTTTTCTCATGGTTTCTTCATCACCTGCGTGATATCCGCAAGCAATATTAGCCGTATTGATAATCTCTAGTAAATCTGGGTCATTTTCAGCGGAAGAAAACTTTGAAGTTTCTCCCATGTCACAATTAATATTCGCTTCCATATATTTTTTATCTTTATATTTGTTATTATTAACAAAAATTTATGATTAAACAAATAACTTGTTATGGCGATTCTGGAATCATCTGTGATTTCGGAGATGAAGTAAAAAAAGAAATTAACATAAAAGTTATTGCTCTTTTCAAGATACTACAACAAAAAATAATTAATCAAGAAATCAAAGGAATTAAAAACTGCATTCCATCTTATAATAAATTAATTATTTTTTTTGACTTAACTTATACAACAAGTAAAAAAATTATTTCTTTTGTTGAAAGTATTGCAAAAGAACAATTAAATTCTTTTTCTGAAAGTAAACAATGGATGATACCCGTTTGTTACGATAAGGAATTTGGTATTGATCAACAAAGAGTAGCTGATTACACAAAGTTATCTATTGATACCATTCTTGAAAAACATTTAAATACTACTTTTTATATTTATATGCTGGGTTTTGCTCCAGGTTTTCCTTATATGGGAGATTTGGAAAATGAATTATATTGCCCTAGACTTAAAACACCACGTGTAAAAATTAATCGAGGATCAGTAATTATCGCTGAAAATTTTTGTGCAATTTATCCATATGATAGTCCAGGTGGTTGGAATATTTTAGGCAACACTCCCATTGAATTATTTAATCAAGACTCATCTAATCCATCTCTTTTTTCACCAGGAGATACGGTAAAGTTTTATCAAATTTCCAAAGACGAACATCAAAAGTTTAGTATGAAAGAATTTTTACAGAATGCCTCATAGTATTAAAATTTTAAGAGAAGGAATTTCATCCTCTTTTCAGGATCTAGGTAGATATAATGTTCAGTATCTTGGAATAGGCCCAAGCGGATGTATGGATGATGATAATTTTAAATTATGTAATGCAATTTTACACAATGATGAAAATGAAGGGATGATTGAATTTGCTTATCAAGGTCCTAAAATTCAAATTGACCAAGCGACTGTTAAAATATGTGTAACTGGAAATGTTTTATTTACAATCAGCAATGCCAAAGGAGAGATAGTTCAGGGACAGTGTTACAGAAGTTATTATTTAGTAAAAGGCGATGTTATTGATATTCAAAGTGTAAAAGATTCTGTTTATGGTTACCTTGGTTTTGAAGGTGGAATAAACTTAAAGCAGTATTTTCAGAGTATTTCAGTCAACCCAAGATCAAAAATAGGACCGAATAACGGAGAAAAAATCAAAAATGGAGATTTGATTACATTGAAACAATCAGAAGCTTCAAAAAATGTATTTGCTTTATCAAGAGCTCCTGAAAATAAAAAAAAATCAGTGATCAGGGTATTAGAGGGCCCTCAATTGGACTATTTTTCTAATGAAGGAATACATTCTTTTTTTCATACGGATTTTAAAATAACCAATCTTACAGATCGAATGGGCATGAGATTAGAGGGTAAAAAAGTAGAGCTTATTAAAAGCGCAAATATAAAATCAGAAGGAATTATTCGAGGTTCTATCCAAGTTCCAGCGGATGGCCAGCCCATTGTTCTGCTGTCAGATCATCAAACTATTGGAGGTTATCCAAAAATTGGCGTTGTAATTACCGCGGACTATAATCAACTAATTCAAATATTACCTGGAAATCTAATTACTTTTAGAAAAGTAAATATGCGCGAAGCTGAGATTTCCTTTCAGTTAAAACAAGCATCTTTAAAAGCAATGATTGATAGCATGGTAAAAATTAATTAATTTTTATAAAAATTTTGCAACAATTTTGGGAATTTGTTCTTTAAATGCAAAATAACCTTTTGTAGCAAAAGGCCAACAGAACTTGTCGTAATCTCGAACACAATATTTAATATTTACTTCATCTTTTAATTTAGAAATAAAATCATTTTCATATCCCACTGTTAAATAAGGAAGAATAATAGTTGAAATATTTTTATCTTTAATAATTTTTTCTAATTCCTCTTTGTTTTGAATAATTATTTCTGAGTTATATTTATCTTTTATCAATGTTTGTAAATTTTCATTAATTTTAGATTTAAATTTTAATACATCTATTGCGTAATTATGATCTTCTAGTATTGGATTAAAATTTATCATTCCGTAGTGACTACATTGTGAAATATCTTGATATTTTTTAGCGAAAGAAAAATCCAAGTTATGAAAAAGCATTAGACTATTTTCATAATTAATATCTTCAAATTGCAAAGGAATGATTTCATAGTTTTTATTTTCAATACAGCATCCGGCATTTTCATTTAACTTTAAGTTATTATATTTTTTGGAGGAAAATTTATTTATATTCCACTCAGATGCGAGGTAGTGTTTACCTTTAGTGTGCAATCCAGCAACCCATCTCCAACTAAGCGTGTTGGATGCTGGATCTCCATCTTTGAGATTTTTAAGAAAATAATCAGCACCAAGTTGCCAAGGTAAATTAAGGGTAAAAACCCAAATGCTAGCAAACCACATCCTGGTATGATTATGCAGATACCCATATTCTTGCAGTTCTTTTGTCCAATCATTAAAGCAAGGAATGGATGTTTTTCCATGGATTGCATCTTGGTAGTTTTGTTTTTGTTTGTCACCAGCAAGGGCCAAAACATCTTCCGTGTAGTCCTTCCAAACCTGAGGTCTCATCTCAAGCCATCCTTTCCAATAGGTTCTCCACAAAACTTCTTGAATAAATTTTTCAATTTTTTTAAACGAAAATTTTTTATAGGCCGACTGAATTACTTCTCGTTCATCTATGACTCGGTGAG
>JAYONI010000005.1:0-18977 GCA_038121265.1 Candidatus Pelagibacteraceae bacterium
TCAATTAAAGGTGTCCAAATAAATTTAAATGAATAAGCAAAACCAGCCCAGCTAAATAAAGTAACGGTACTTCTTTCTACACCAGCTTTGACAAGCCAAACGGATAGAGTAGAAAAAATTAGAAGTAGAGGTAAGCCTGCTGAGAATCCTAGCAAGCTCATATGCAAGGATTGTTTTGTTAGAAGAGGTTTAATATTTAAAATAGTCATTAAATAATTAATGAAACTATACAATAAATATTTGTTTTATGTATTATTTTAAAGGTGCAGGACTATCGCTTAGGCTATTTAAGTAAGCAATAACGTTAGCTCTATCGCTGTCTTTTCGTAAACCAGCAAAAGCCATTTTAGTTCCTTTGAGGTACTTCATTGGATTATTTAGGAACCCATTTAATTCTTCAAAGCTCCAATTCTTTCCGTAGTTTTGTAGGGTAGAAGAATATTTAAATCCTTCGTGACCACCAACTTTTCTATTTACAACGCCCCAGAGTGCAGGACCTATTTTGTTTGCACCACCTTTGTCAACACTATGACAACCAGCACATTTTTTAAAAACATTTTTTCCAGCATCAATATTAGCAGATGCTAAGAGAGGAGTAATTTTTGCAAGTTGTACTTCTACTTTTTTTACTTCAGTAGACGCAGTTTGAGAAACTTCAACACCTGCAATTTTATATGCAGACTGCTTTGGCTTTTCGACATGAAATATTGCATTCCCAAGTTCTTTTACCCCAATAATTAGAAGTATTGTCACAAGGACTGCTGCAGCAATTTTATTAAATTCAAAACTATCCATTTTTAATAGCCACAATTCATATAGTATTTTGAGATTGTTTTAGAGTATAAAATTAAGTTATTGATGTCGCAGTAATTCAAAATTAATCTATATGAAAAAAATTAGCATTGTTATTCCTAGCCATTTACACGCTAAAAGATTGCCCAATAAACCTTTGTTATTGATCGATCAAGAGCCGATGATTGTTCATGTTTGGCGACAAGCTAAGAAAAGCAAAATTACAGATATCCTGGTTGCCACTGCAGATAGAGAAATAATACAAGCAGTAGAAGCGGTGGGTGGCAAGGCAATACTCACAAGCAAAGAGCACACCAATGGATCGGATAGAATTTTTGAAGCAGTTGAATCATTTAATCCAAAGCCAGATATTATAATTAATTTGCAGGGAGATATGCCTTTAATTAATCCAGACGCAATCAATTTTCTTGCAGATTATATGCAGAACAACAACGCTGAGATGGCAACTTTAGCTAGTCAACTTACAGCAGAAGATATGGATAATCCTAATGTGGTTAAAGTACAAACCTCTGGCAATATCTCTTCTCTTCAATTTCATGATGCCATTGATTTTTATCGAAAACAAAATGAAGAGCGAAACAATATTTATCATCATGTAGGAATTTATGCCTATCAATATAATACTCTCAAGCAATATGTTCATTTGCAGAAAACTAAAAATGAGCTAGAAAGAAGCTTGGAACAAATGAGAGCTTTAGATAATAATATCAAAATCCAAGTAGGATTTATTTCTGATTACCCTTTAGGAGTTGATACACAGGAAGATCTCGATAAAATTAGATTAATATATAATGATAAATAAAATTGCCATTCAAGGAGAGCTTGGAGCTTATTCTCATTTAGCAGCAACCAAAATTTTTAAAAATACAAAAGTGATTGCATGTAAAACATTTGAAGATGTTTTTAAGCAATGTAAAAAAAATAAAGAAGTTATTAGTGTTATCCCTATTGAAAATTCATTAGCTGGACGCGTTGCAGACATTCATTATCTTTTACCTAAATATAAATTAAAAATTGTAGGTGAATATTATTTACCAGTAGAACATTGCTTGCTTGCTAATCACGGGGTATCGTTAAAGCAAATAAGTCATGTAAGAAGTCATTCACATGCTATTGGACAATGTCACAAAAATTTAAACAAGTATAAATTAACTTCTGTGGTTGCTGCTGATACAGCTGGATCTGCAAAATATATTTCAGAAAATAAAAATCAAACGGAGGCTGCTATTGCCTCTTCACTTGCTGCAAAGATTTATAAATTAAAAATATTAAAAAAAAATTTTGAGGATCAAAAAGGAAATACAACTAGATTTTTGATTATGAGAAAGAATTATACGTTTCCCAAAATGGTGAAGAATAAAAAATTTATCACAACTTGTATTTTTATGATCAAGAGCACTCCTGGAGCTTTATTTAAAGCACTTGGTGGATTTGCGCAAAACAACGTAAATTTAACAAAACTAGAGAGTTTTTCAGTGAATAACACTTTTTTACAAACCATATTTTATTTAGACATTGAAGGACACGCAGAAAATGTATTGGTAAAAAAAGCTCTTCTGGAATTGAAAAAACAAACTAAAAAATTAGATATTTTAGGGATTTATTCAGCAGATTCATTTCGATATAAAAAATAATTCACACAAACTTTTCTATCGTTTTTTTCTCATCTTGTTATACTATTGCCTTGGGGAATTGGTAGCAGGTGGAGGTTGCGCTAATCCGGTCAGGTTCGAAAGAAAGCAGCCGTAACGTTTATTTTTCAGGTTGTTATTCAGTTCCCCGTATAATGTTATGAATAATCGAAAAGTTTTATCCCTCAAATACAGACCACAAAATTTTAGCGAATTAATTGGTCAAGAATCGATGAGTCTGGCAATTCAAAATGCTATTCAAATGGATAGAATTCCTAACGCCTACTTACTAACGGGTATTCGTGGTGTTGGAAAAACAACAACAGCAAGAATTATAGCTAAAGCAATTAATTGCAATAAACAATTTGGATCGAATGAAACCTGTTCGAAAGAGGAATATTGTCATTGTGAGGCCATCATCGATTCAAGTCATATGGATATTCTGGAAATGGATGCAGCCTCTAAAACAGGAATTGATGATATAAGAGAAATTCTAGACTCCTCTCAGTATTTACCTGCAAGCGCTAAATATAAAGTTTTTATTATTGATGAAGTTCATATGCTTTCCAAACAAGCGTTTAATGCTTTGCTCAAAACATTAGAGGAGCCACCACCTCACTTAAAATTTATATTAGCCACTACTGAAGTCAAAAAAATTCCTGTTACTATTTTATCTAGATGTCAACGATTTGACTTGAGAAGAATTAAAATGGAAGAAATGAAAAATTTTCTTCGCACGATTGTTGAAAAAGAAAAAGGCAATGTAAATGATAAAGCACTATCTCTGATTGCTAAAGCTTCCGAAGGTTCTGTGCGAGACGCACTATCAATCCTAGATCAAGCTATCATTACTTTTAATTTACAAAACGAAGAAGTTACGGAATTAAAAGTAAGAGAGATGTTAGGTTTAGCTGATCAATCAAGAATTATAGATTTATTAACTCTTATTATCAATGGCTCTCAAAAAGAGGCCATACAAGAAGCCGAAAATATTTTTACTATTGGCGCAGATCCAAAAATAATTTTACAGAGCATGCTTGAAATTATTTATTTAATTTCTAGAACAAAAAGTTTTGGAAAAATTGAAAATGATTTAAGTGTTTCGGAAAATGAGTCAGTTCAAATTAAAGCTTTGGCTGATAAGGTTGATTTGACTTATATATCTATGCTTTGGCATTTTACTTTGAAAGGAATTGAAGAGCTAAGTATAGTACCGGATCCTTTTTTATCCTTTCAAATGCTAATGATTAGACTTTGTCATTTAAAAAACATGCCTGATCCACAGTCTTTATTAAATGATGATGATATAGAAGAGTTGCATGAAGATCTTTCACAAAACAATGACAATGATTTATCTGATAAAAAATTAGAGCCAGCTGTTTCAACCACGCAAATTAAAAATACGGTACAAGAAAAAAAAGAAGCACCTAAAATTAAACCAGAAATTTTAAACGAAAATACTAGCAAGGAAGTAATTCAAAACTTTCAAGATTTAATTCATTTAGCCAATAAAAACAGAGAAATTGAGCTTAAGTTTGATTTAGAGCGAAATGTTAGATTAGTTAAGTTTGAACAGGGTAAAATAGATATTTCTTTTAATGAAAATCTATCAAAAGATTTTATAAAAAATTTATCGCAAAGATTAATTGAGTGGACGGGAAAAAGATGGATTATTACTCTATCAAAAGATCAAGGACAAACAACAGTTCACGAGACCAAACAGCAATTAAAAGCTAAATTGATGGAAGAAATGAAGCAAACCGAAGAGTATAAAAAAATATTAGAAGCATTTCCGGATGCAGAATTAATAGACGTTCAAGATAAGGAGGAGGATTAATATGGATTTTTCAAAAATGTTACAACAAGCGCAAGAGATGCAAAAAAAAATGGCAGAGGCAAAAGATTCTTTAAAGCATGTAGCAGTAGAGGGTGTTTCTGGAGGTGGGGCAGTAAAAGTTGTGATGAATGGCAATCACGAAATGGTTTCAGTCAATATTGATTCTGCAACTCTGAAAGAAGAAAAAAGTATTATTGAGGATTTAATAGTGGCGGCAACTAATAATGCAAAAAAAGCAGTTGAAGCTAAAGTGCAAGAAGAAATGTCGAAACTTACAGGTGGCATACAACTTCCACCAGGATTTAAATTTCCTTTTTAATAGATGAAATTTTCTACTGAACCTGATTTAGATGAATTGATGGCACTTATTTCTAAGTTGCCAGGGTTAGGACCTAAGTCTGCACGAAGAATTGCACTTTATTTATTAAAAAATAGAGACAATGTTATGCAACCATTATCTAAATCTTTAGCAAAAGTTCATTCTAAAATTATAAGATGCACTATTTGTGGAAATATAAAATCCAATGAAGCAAATTGTGATTTGGCAAAGTGTTTTTATTCTAGCAAAAGCTATGAACAGATTTGTGTAGTTGAAAATATTGCAGACATGTGGGCCATGGAAAGCACTAATGTATTTAAGGGTCATTATCATATTTTAGGAGGAACTTTGTCTGCTTTAAACGGATCGAATCCAGAAGATCTTTTGATACATTCTCTTATAAACAGAATTAAAAAAAATAATGTTAAGGAAGTTATTCTTGCAACTTCAGCAACAATCGAAGGACAAACGACAGCGCATTATATTAACGATAGTATTAAAAATTTGGGTATAAAAGTTACCAAATTAGCCCATGGTTTACCGGTAGGAGGAGAAATAGAGTATTTAGACGATGGTACTCTTTTTTCAGCCTTTAAGTACCGAAATTCCTTGTTATCTGAATAACTTACGTTGCTTAATAAAAAATTATAATTATTTTATTTTTACAGTATGTCGATATTAAATATTTTAAAAGAACCAGATCCAATTTTACGAAAAAAATCTACACCTGTAACTATAGTAGATAAAAGTATTAAAAAATTACTCAATGATATGTTGGAAACTATGTATGCTGCTCCTGGTATTGGTCTAGCTGCAGCTCAAGTAGGTGTATTAAAACGATTGGTTGTGATTGATTTAGCTAAAGATGGAGAAAAGAAATCTCCTATTTTTTTTGTTAATCCAGTTATTACTTGGAAGTCAGATATTTTAGAAAAAAAAGAAGAGGGCTGCTTATCTATTCCTGATTATTTTGCAGAAATAAAAAGACCGAATGCTTGTCATGTAAAGTACTTAGATCAACATGGTAAAGAAAAACAATTAAAAGCTGAGGGATTGTTAGCTACATGTATTCAACATGAAATAGATCATTGTGATGGAATTTTATTTATAGATTATTTATCAAAGCTAAAACGAATGTTTATTTTGAAAAAGCTAGCAAAACTAAAGAAGCAAAAATAAATCATGTCTTTAAATATTGCTTTTATGGGAACCCCGCAGTTTGCTGTTCCTACTTTAAAAAAAATTTTACTTACTTCTCATTCTGTGAAAGCCGTTTATTCTCAGCCTCCAAGAAAATCTAATAGGGGGATGAAACTTGAAAAAAGTCCTATTCATGTATTGGCGGAAGAAAATAATTTATCTGTACGAACACCCAATTCGTTAGAAGAAGATTTTGATTATTTTCAACAACTCAATGTCGACTTAGTAGTCGTAGTTGCTTACGGGCAAATTATATCAAAACAGTTTTTACAATTACCTAAATATGGTTTTTTAAATGTTCACGCTTCTCTTTTGCCAAAATGGAGAGGTGCAGCTCCTATCCAAAGATCAGTCATGGCACAAGATTCTGCTACTGGTATTTCAATAATGAAAATAGAAGAACAATTAGATTCAGGACCGGTATTGTTGGTAGAATCCATGAAGTTAAATTTATCCACTACATCGGGAGAGGTTGAAAATTATTTATCCAACATAGGTGGCGATAAAATATTAGAAGCAATTCAATTAATTGAAGAGGGTAAGGCTCGTTTTATTCCCCAGGAGGAGGATAAAGCTACCTATGCTAAAAAAATTAAAAAAGAAGATGAAATTATTCATTGGAACAAACCTGCAAAAGAAATTATTGCTCAAATTCATGGTTTAAATCCAAGGCCAGGCGCTTGTTTTACCTATAAAGAGGAAAAAATTAAAATATGGAAAGCAGAGTATGTTGCAAAAAACGATAAACCGGGCTTAGTCATGGATAATCAGCTTTGCATTAGTTGTGGCGAAGGCGCATTAAAAATTTTAGAGATTCAAAGACCGGGGAAGAAAATACAACAAACAAAAGATTTTTTACTCGGATTTACCATACCTCAAAATACACAGCTTAATTAATGAAACGATATAAATGCATCGTAGAGTATGACGGAACCGCTTTTGTTGGGTGGCAAAGACAGACGAATGGTTATTCTATTCAAGAAGCTATCGAAGAAAGTTTAGAAAATATTTTTCAAATACCTACAAGAATTTACGGATCAGGAAGAACAGATGCGGGTGTACACGCAAGAGGTCAAGTCATTCATTTTGATTTAGCAACTAATATGGAAGCAATAAAGATAACTTATGCACTCAATCATTTTTTGCAAAAAAAAAATATTAGTATTTTAGAAACAAATGTTACTAGTAATGATTTTGATTCTAGGCATGATGCAATTTTAAGAACTTATGAATATATTATCACTAATCGTAATGCTCCCTTAGCTATTATGAAAGATAAAGCTTGGCATGTTTCGGTTCCACTCAATATAAAAAAAATGCAAGAGGCTGCAAAACTATTTCTTGGTGATCATGATTTTACAACTTTTCGAGCGGCTTCTTGTGAGGCAAAATCACCTTTGCGAACTATTGCAACATCAGAAGTAATGAAAGAAGATGAACAGATCAGAATAGTTTTTGCATCAAGATCTTTTTTACAGCATCAGGTTCGTTCGATGGTTGGATCACTCAAGCTTGTGGGGGAAGAAAAGTGGACAATGCAAGATTTGCAATTTGCTCTTGATTCAAAAGATCGTGCACAATGTGGAACTCTTGCTCCAGCTTGCGGACTATATTTAGCAAAAGTACAGTATTAAATTTAATTCTTCTTTTTATTATTTTTTTAGTTTATGTTTCCATGCAAATGAGTAACTCTTATTTGTGGAAAGCATCTGATCAACAAATCGAAAGGTCAAATCTTTTTCATTTTACGCAGTATTTAAATTCAAAACAGATATTTCATGAAACAAAAAAATATTCTGATTTGTGGAAGTGGTCTGTAGAAAATCCTAGTTTATTTTGGTCTTCTTTTTGGGACTTTGCCAATATTATTGGTCACAAAGGAAAAGAAGTCATTTCACATAATAATATATTTTTTGAAAAACAATTTTTCACTGACTCAAAAATAAATTTTGCTAAAAATTTACTTGTTAAAAAAAATAATGATATTGCCATTCATTTTCGAGGGGAAAGTGGCTTTGAAAAGTCTGTTACTTGGAATGAGCTTTATGAGCATGTCTGCAAACTGTCAGGTTATTTAAAAGCATCTAATATTGAAAAAAATGATCGTATTGCAGCTTATTTGCCGAATAATATTGAGGCAATTGTTGGTCTTTTAGCCACTTCTAAGAACGGATCTATCTGGTCCTCGTGCTCGCCTGACTTTGGAATTCAAGGAGTGGTAGATCGCTTTTTACAAATAGAACCCAAAATATTAATTACTTGCGATCATTATTTTTATAATGGAAAAAAAATTAGTCTTATAGAAAGAGTAGAGTCTATTGTAAAAAAAATACCCTCAATTCAAAAAGTTATTATTTGTTCTTATGATAATAGTAATAATTTACCAAAACAATACGTTTCCTTTGATGCTATTTTACAAGAAACAGAACTAGACGAAACATTTGAAGAATTTGATTTTAATCATCCACTGTATATTTTGTACTCGAGCGGAACAACAGGAGTTCCAAAGTGTATCGTTCATGGAACTGGTGGATCGTTAATAGAGCAAAAAAAAGAATTATTATTACATTGTGATGTAAAAGATAAAGATAATATTTTTTATTTTACTACCACTGGTTGGATGATGTGGAACTGGTTAGTTGCATCACTTTCTTGTGGGGCTAGTATTAAATTATATGATGGATCTCCTTTTTATCCCAACAAGGAAACTCTTATCCAGTATTGTCAAGATCATCAATTTTCATTATTTGGTTTAAATGCTAAATACATTGATTTCTTAAAGAAAGAAAAATTTTCTGCAGATAAGTTTAACTTAGATAAATTAAAAATTATTACTTCCACAGGATCACCTTTAGTAAAAGAAAGTTTTCAGTACATATATGAATCAATTAAAAAAGATGTTCATTTATCTTCTATCAGCGGAGGTACGGATGTGGTGGGCTGTCTTGTTTTAGGAAATCCTTTTGACAAAGTTTACGCAGGCGAAATTCAAGGACCAAGCTTAGGAATTGATGTTGCTATTTATAATGATGAAGGACAAGAAATCCAAAATGATGAAAAAGGAGAATTAGTTGTTAAGCAACCATTTCCTTCCATGCCAATTCAATTTTGGAATGATCCTGATAGAAAAAAAATTAAAGCAGCTTATTTTGAAAAATATGAAAATATTTGGCATCACGGAGATTATATCCAAAAAACTGCTAATGACGGATATGTAATTTATGGAAGATCTGATGCAACGTTAAAACCAGGTGGCGTCAGAATAGGAACAGCAGAAATTTACCGACAGGTGGAAAGCTTTGAGGAAGTATTGGAATCTATCGTAGTGGGACAAAATTTTGATAATGATATTCGAATTATTCTCTTTGTTAAATTACAAACACCCAATCATTTAACAAATGAACTTATTGCAAAAATTAAAACTACAATTAGAAACAATTGCTCACCAAGACATGTGCCAGCAGTTATCTTAGAATGTCCTGATATTCCAAGAACTAAAAGTGGAAAAATAGTTGAAATTGCTGTTCGAAAAATCATTAATGGAGAAACCATTGATAATATTGAAGCATTAGCTAATCCAGAAATTTTGGATTTTTATAAAAATATTACTATACCGTAACCAAGATATGGAAGAAGAAGAGATTATAAAGCACGAGCAAGATATTGATACCTTGAGTGTTCATGAACTAGAAGCATTGATTGCTGATTATCAAAACAAAATAAAAGACTTAGAGAAAAAAATTGAGTCTAAAAAAAGAGATAAATCGATAGCCGAACAATTTTTTAAAAAATAAATTAATTTTGCAATAAAGATTGCACATGTAGCATAGTACTTTCTTGTAGCGCTTCTAAATCATACCCACCCTCTAAAAGAGAAACAACTTTACCATCACACACTTGTTTACTGATAGATAAAATTCTTTTTGTTAATTCAGCAAAATCTTGAGATTGCAAATTAATTTGTGCTAATGGATCATTTTGATGAGCATCAAAACCAGAGGATAATAAAATAAAATCAGGTTTGAATTCTTTTAACCTTGTTAAAACTATTTCATAGGCGTTAAGAAATTCATGAGATGCTGTACCTGCATTTAAAGGAATATTTAAAATATTATTATGCTTGCCTTTTTCAGACGTTGCACCTGTTCCAGGATAAAAAGGATATTGATGTGAGGAAATATATAAAACTTGTTTATGATTATAGAAAATTTCTTGCGTACCATTTCCATGGTGAACATCAAAATCAATTATAGCAACTTTTTTTGTTTTATATTTATTTATTAAATAATGAGCTCCAATTGCAACATTGTTGTAAATACAAAATCCCATTGCTTTATCACTTTCCGCATGATGTCCAGGAGGTCTTATGGAACAAAAAGCATTCGAGTAATTTTTATTCATCACTTCATCAATAGCCAATAGAACAGATCCCACTGCATCTAAGGCTGCTTGTTTGGATCCTGGACAAACTAAGGTATCTCCATCTAAAAAAACACTTCCTTGTGTGGGAAAAGTTTCTTCAAGTTTTTGCAAATAACTTGGAGTATGAGCTAGAGATAAATATTTAAGATCAAATGCTTTGGGTTTCAGCCATGCGAGATTATTCGATGTTATTTTTTTTAAACCTTCATTAACAACTTTAACTCTATCTATTCTTTCAGGATGGCCGATGCCGGTATCATGATTTTGGTAAGTATCTGTTGTAATGATACAAGTTTTCAATGGAAGTAAGACTCTAATATTTTGTAATAAATTTGTTTCAATTTTTTTAAATCACTTACCGCTACGCATTCATTCACCTTATGCATAGTATTTCCAACAAGGCCAAATTCTACGCAAGGTGCAATATCTTTAATAAACCTTGCATCTGATGTACCCCCAGTCGTTGATAATACAGGAGTTTTGTTTGTGATTTTTTTGATCACTTTGCTTATCATTTGAATGGTTTTTCCTGGTTTTGTAATAAAGGCAACGCCTGTTTCAGAATATTCAATACTAGCTTTGCATTTATATTTTGTAGCAACGGTTTGAATAACTTTTGAAATTTTTTTCTTTAACGAGGTATAGGTATGTTTGTTATTAAATCTAATATTAAAGGTTGCAGATGCAGTAGATGGGATAACATTGTCAGCATTGCTATCAGTACTCATTTTTGTAATTTCAAGATTGGATGGTTGAAAGTTCTGATTTCCTTTGTCTAAAACCATTGATTTTAGCTTGTCTAGAATTTTAATTAACGGAGTAGAAGGATTGCAAGCTTCATGAGGATAAGCCACATGTCCTTGGACTCCTGCTAAAGTTAGGTATGTGGTAATACTTCCTCTTCTTCCAATTTTCATCATTTGTCCCATAACTTTTCTATTGGATGGTTCTCCAACTAAACAAAAATCAATTTGTTCTTTTTTTTTCTTTAAATAGTCGACAACTTTTTTTGTTCCATTGATAGCAACACTTTCTTCATCACCTGTAATGATAAAACTAATAGAGCCTTTAAATTTTTTTTTATCTTTAAGAAATTCACTTACAGCTGCAATAAAGCAAGCGATACCACCTTTCATATCGCTAGTTCCTCGACCATACACTTTGCCATTTTTTACAGCGCCAGAAAATGGGCCGACACTCCATGCTTTTACATTTCCAGCAGGAACTACATCTGTATGACCTGCAAAGCAAAAATTAGGAGAGGCCGTACCAATTCGTGCATATAAATTTTTAATGCTAGGAGTATTTTTGTCTTTAAATTCAAGCATCGTACATTTAAATCCTAACGATTTAAGATGCCGAGCTACTAATGCAATCGCACCTCCATCAAAAGGAGTAACACTTGGAATTTTTATGAGTTCTTTGGTAAGCGAAAGTTCATTAATAACTTTTGCCATTTAGTCTCTTAATAATTCATTAACAGAAGTTTTGCTTCTTGTTTTTTCATCAACTGTTTTAACAATAACAGCACAATATAAATTTGGTCCGTCTTTGTCTGTTTCGCTTGCAATACTTCCGGCTACTACAACAGAGTAGGGAGGTATTTTTCCATAAGAAATAGTTTTTGTTTTTCTATCGTAAATTTTTGTAGAAGCGCCAAGATACACCCCCATAGAAAGAACAGATCCTTCACCAACAATTACACCCTCAGCCACTTCTGATCTTGCTCCAATAAAACAATTATCTTCAATAATAACTGGGTTGGCTTGTAATGGCTCTAGCACTCCACCAATTCCAACTCCACCGCTTAGATGACAATTTTTTCCAATTTGTGCACAAGAACCAACAGTAGTCCATGTATCCACCATAGTTCCTTCATCTACATAAGCTCCAAGGTTTACAAATGATGGCATGAGCACAACATTTTTTCCAATATAAGCACCGTGTCTAACCACCCCATTAGGAACCATTCTAAATCCAGCTTGCAAATGTTCTTCTCGTCCCCAACCTGCAGTTTTTCCTCTGACTTTATCCCACCAAGTGGCGTAAGGTCCTGCAAGTGTTTGCATTTCATTCGTTCTAAAACTTAAAAGAATTGCTTTTTTAATCCATTGATTGACAACCCATTCGTTACCTTTTTTTTCAGCAACTCTAATAGTTCCTTGATCTACTTGGTCAATCGTATTTTTAATAGCTTTAACTACTTCTGGGTGCGTAGCTTTTGTAATTGTTTCTTTTTGATCCCAAGCTTCATTAATTATTTTTTCAAAACTCATGTTATTAATTTATACTTTCGTTTATTTGATTTAAAAAAGTTCTTAAGTTTTTTACCTTATAATGAATATGTTTTCCATCATATCCTTCTTTGCAGTAATCATCGTCATTTTCAATCCAGGCAGTTTTCATTCCTAGTTCGTGGGCTGTTAATAAATTTTTAGCAATATCTTCGAAAAAAATACTGTTTTTAGTATCAATTTGGTAAGTGGAAATTAAATCGTGATAAGGATCTATTTGAGGTTTTGGAATAAATTTAGAGTCAACAATATCAAATATTTTATCAAAGTTATTTTCTATCCCAAGTTGTTCAATTACTTTTTGCGCATGTTTTCGTGATCCATTCGTAAAAATAATTTTTTCTCCAGGGAGTTTTGCAATTTCCTCACTTAATTTCGAGTCTTTTTGTAAAATACTATAATCAATATCATGAACAAATTCTAAAAATTTTTCAGCATCGACTTTGTGATTTTTCATTAAACCATTTAGTGTTGTGCCGTGCTGGTGAAAATAAGTATCTTTTATTTTTAATGCTTCTTGTGAATTCACATGCAAATTATCTTCGATAAATCTACACATCAATCGGTCAATTTTATCAAATAAGTTTGTAGTAGGAGGGTAAAGTGTATTATCTAAATCAAAAATCCAATAACGAATATTTTTTAATTCTTTCATTTTACAATTAAAGTTCCAGCACCTTGATTTGAAAATAATTCATAAAGTACTGCATGAGGTTTTCTTCCATCAATAATAACAACTCCTTTTACACCACCTCGAATAGCTGCAATGCATGTTCTTATTTTAGGAATCATACCCCCTGTAATGGTCTCATTTTCTATTAATGCTTCTGCTTCTTCAATGGTTAATTTAGAAATTAAATTTCCCTGTTTGTCGTTTACTCCAGGAACATCTGTCATAAGCAAAAGTCTTTCTGCTTCCATTTTATCTGCCACTATTCCAGCCGCAGTATCAGCGTTAATATTATATACTTGTCCTTCTTTATCTAAGCCCATCGGCGCTATCACCGGAATGATATTTTGATTTAATACTGAATTTAACAGCTCAGTATTGATTTGATCTGGGTCTCCAACAAATCCAAGTTCAGGATTAATAGCTTTAATTACTTGTATTACATTTTTATTTCTTACCGTAATAGGTTCAGCTAAAACTCCATATTTCTTGATTGTATTTACAAGATCAGGATTAATTTCATTAAGTAGAACATCTTCAACAACTTTAATAACTTTTTCATCGGTAACTCTTAGGCCCAAAATAAATTTTGATTCAAGATTTTGTTGTTTTAATTTTTCTTTAATTTGTGGACCACCTCCATGGATAACAATTGGTATTGCGCCTACGCGCTTACAAACCGCTGCATCTTGAGCGAATGCTTTAGAAAGTTGGTCTGTGGCCATGACCTGACCGCCGTACTTTAAAATTATTTTTTTATTTTGGTATTTTTCAATATAATTTTTTGCTTCTTGAAGTGGGGGAGCGTCTGAAGGCCAAAACTCAGCAAAATCCATTAAACTGTTTTAACTTTAGTTTTTTTAATAATGATATACTGCTGCGCCATCGTTAGTACGTTGTTGATTGTCCAATATACTACTAATCCAGATGGAAAAGATGCTAGCATGACAGTTAAGAATAACGGAAAGAACGCAAATATTTTTGCTTGAATTGGATCTGTTGGAGCAGGATTTAGTTTTTGCTGAAGCCACATAGTTAAACCCATTAAAATGGGCCACACACCAATCACTAAAAATGAAGGAGGATCCCATGGAATTAATCCAAATAAATTAAATAATGAAGTTGGATCTGATGCAGATAAATCTTGTATCCATCCAAAGAAAGGAGCTTGTCTCATTTCTAAAGTAACAAATAACATTTTGTAAATAGCAAAGAAGAATGGAATTTGAATTAACATTGGTAAACATCCTGAAACTGGATTGATTTTTTCTTTTCGATATAGCGCCATCATTTCTGCTTGAATTTTTTGCTTATCGTCTTTGTATAAATCTTTTAATCTAGTCATCTCAGGTTGCAGAGCTTTCATTTTTGCCATAGATGCAAATGAATAGTTGGCAAGAGGGAAGAATAATATTCTTATAGCTGCAGTAAGAAGAATAATTGCAACTCCAAAATTACCAGTGAGTTTATAGAAAAATTCAATGATAAAAAACAACGGTTTCGTAAAGAAGTAAAACCAACCCCAATCAATAGCTAAATCAAATTTATTAATTCCAGCTGTTTCTGCATATCCATCTACAGTAACAACTTCTTTAGCTCCTATAAATATTTGTGCTGAGCTTGAACCAGTAGCACCTGGATTAATAGTTGTGGGTTCAGTTAAAATAAAATTTGCTTTGTAGGAATCTTCATAAACAAATTCAGCATTAAATGATTTATTTTTCTCAGGAACTATTGCAGTCAGCCAATATTTATCTGTAATACCGACCCAACCTTTATTTCCTTGGTATTTTTGATTTTTTTCTTTGATATCATCATATTTTTGTTCTTGTAAATTCTCATTTATAACCCCCACCATTCCTTCGTGAAGAATGTAGAAATTTTGTACCTGTGGTTTTTCTTTTCTGGTTATTTGAGAGTAATGAAATAAGTTTAAAGGAGCTTTGGTATTATTTTGAACGCTTTCCGTGATTTTGAATAGGTATTGATTATCTAGCTCAATTTTTTTAATAAAAACCAAACCGTTTTGATTGTTCCACTCAAGTTCAATAGGTGTTTTGTTTGTTAAAATATTATTGTTTCTAACTTTCCAAATACTATTGTTATTAGGGACTTTAGTGCTGTCGGCACTAGCCCATCCGCTTTCTAGAAAGTAGCCTTCTTTAATTTGTTTGGGATGCAAAAACGTTACAAGTTTACTATTTTTATCTAGAGTTTCTTTATAAACTTTAAAGGTAATGTCATCAATCAGAGCTCCTTTTAAAGAGATTGATCCTTTTAATTTTCCATTTTCTAAAGTAATTCTTTTTTCTTGATTAATAGCATCTGCCCTAGAAATAGTTTTTTCTGGAGCTTTTGTTTTTGCAGATAAAGAAGGCGCTGTAGGTTTCCCACTAGCAGTATTACTTTGCTGAGAATCTTTTTGCTGAATAGTTGTTGTTGCTTTTTCTTTTTTTAGATCTGGATCTACAACGAACACCTGCCAACCAACAATAATCATGGTTGAGAGTATGACGGCCATTAAAACATTTTTTGTATCCATTAAATTTTTCTTTCCTTTTGTACTGGATCATATCCAGCGCTTCCACCTAACCATGTAAGTGGATGGCATTTTAAAATTCTTAATATTCCTTTGAACGATCCTTTCAACCACCCATGTGCTTTAACTGATTCAATAAAATAATTAGAACAAGTTGGTTCAAATCTACAAGAGTGTTGTAATACTGGTGATAATACATATTGGTAAGTTTTTACGATAGCAATGATGAATTTTTCAATTAAGGTATTCATGTTAATGATATTTTACTTCTTTAAATTTTTTTATTAGTTCATTTACCATAATTTGAAAATCAACATCATAGACTTTTGCTTTAGCAAAAATGGCATATTTTACTTTTTTATTAAAAGATGTTTTCATTTCTTCAATTGCTTTTCGAGCTGCCATTTTCAATCTTCTTCTAATTCTATTTCTTTTCACAGCGTTACCTAATTTTTTTGCAGATACGCAACTCAAGATAACTTTTTTATTATTTTGTAATTCTTGATCTAATTTTCGGTAGTAAATGGTAAATAGACTAGACATTACTTTGTTACTTTTTAAAATTTGTTTAAACTCTATATTTCCGGAAAGACTTTCAAATTGAATGGAAGCTGCCATGCTGAAGTTAAGCAGATACTGTTTTTCTACCTTTTGCTCTTCTTCTTGCTATAACTTTTCTTCCGCCTTTTGTTGCCATTCGCGAACGAAATCCGTGTCTACGTGCTCTAACTTTTTTACTTGGTTGATATGTTCTTTTCATTGCTGTATTTAAATTTTGGCTATTTATAGGTAATTCAATTTAGGATGTACAGTATAAATTAAGCGATAAATACTAACATATGCAAAACTTTTCCAAGTTAAAAATAGGAATTGGCCTTATCTACGTATCCATAGTCAGCTTGGTGGTATTCTTATTTTTTTACTACGGGGCTAATTCTTTTTTAGATTTAGAGTTTTTAAAAAATCATAAAGATCAAATTTTCTTATTTCGCGATCAAAACTTCGTATTATTATCTATTGTTTATTTCTTTTTTTCTATTCTTTGGGTTTTTCTTTTGGGTTTTGGAACGCCTTTAGTGATCGTCGCTGGATTTGCATTTGGTACAGTTTGGGGTTCTGTTTTATCTATTGTATCTTTTTCTATAGGAGCAACACTGCTTTATCTATTTGCCAATCATTATTTTAAGGATTTAGTTTATCAATATTTAAGTAGTCGGTTTTTGTCACTTAAAAATCATTTTAATGAAAACGAGTTTAGTTATTTTTTCTTTATTCGGGTTATTCCTGGTATTCCATTTCCCATCAAGAATGTAATGCCTGTTTTATTTAACATGAAGCTAAAAAACTTTTTTTTAGCAACTTTGTTTGGTGAAGCGTTACCTATCATTATTTCCATAAGTGTTTTTAGTGGTTTTAGTAATGTAATTGAAAAAGGTAATTCGATTAATTTAAATATTTTATATGACCCTGAAATATTTTTTCCATTGTTAGCACTTGGTATTATGGTGATTGTTACAAATTTCTTGAAAAAAAAATATTATAAAAAATAAAAACTTTAGTTTTTCTCTTTTCAGTGCTAATTTAAATTATTAAGTGTTAAATATTATTTTTTAGAAAGGAATAAAATGACTTTTGAATTACCTAAATTAAATTATAGCAAAAATGCTTTATCGCCCGCGATGTCTGAAGAAACTTTAGATTTGCATCATGGAAAACATCACCAAACTTATATTACTAATTTAAATAATTTAGTTAAGGATACTGATTTTGCTAATTTGTCTTTAGAAGAAATAGTAAAAAAATCAGCTGGAGACTCTTCGAAAGCTGGAATTTTTAATAATGCTGGGCAACACTGGAATCACATTTTATTTTGGAACTGCATGAAACCAAAAGGTGGTGGAGCAATGCCACCAGAATTAGAAAAAAGAATAGTTGCTGATTTTGGTAGTGTAGATAAATTTAAAGAAGATTTTATTCAAGCTGGCACTACGCAGTTTGGTTCTGGATGGGCATGGTTAGCAATTAATAATGGAAAACTGGTAGTAACAAAAACTGCGAATGCATCTAATCCATTAGTGGATAATATGAAGCCCATATTTGGATGTGATGTGTGGGAACATTCTTATTACGTGGATTACCGCAACCGAAGACCCGACTATTTAAAGGCTTTTTTAAATGAGCTTGCAAATTGGGAATTTGTTGCATCTCAACTAGATTAATTTTTAATCTCTGTAGGTTTAAGAAAAAAAATAGTAAGCATTTTATATGCTTAAGAGTATTTTTATTATTTTTTTATTTCAGCTGATAGGAGAGTCTGTTCAAAAATATTTTGAAATTACAATTCCAGGACCCGTTATTGGATTGATTTTATTATTAACCACTTTCCTTTGTGTAAGAGGAAGTAAAAATATTTTTATCAAAAAAACGAAAGAAGAAATCTCTAGTACCTCCACCTACATTACTGGCTATCTATCTTTATTATTTGTTCCCATTGGAGTTGGTGTGGTGATGCACTTAAGTTATTTAGAAAAAAACTATATTGAAGTATTGGGTGTCATTTTTTTTAGTACTATTTTTACAATTGGTTTTACGGCCTTATTAATGGAGAAAATTAATATTTATTTAAAAAAAAATGCTAGAAAAAAATAAATTATATAATATTTGGGTATATCTTCAGGCGGAGCCTTTATTTTGGCTGACACTTACTATCGGTGCTTATTTAGTCGGAGATTATCTATACAAAAAATCTAGACTTAATCCTTTAGTAAATCCTGTGGCGATTTCTATTTTACTTGTATCGAGTATTTTAATTTTGACTGATATTTCTTATGAGCGATATTTTAATGGAGCAAAGTTTATTCATTTTATGTTGGGACCAGCTACAGTTGCTCTAGCTATTCCTATTTATAAGCAAATTGATTTAATTAAAAAAGAATCGGGAAGTATTTTTATTTCTTTAATTCTTGGATCTTTATTTGCAATTTTTAGCACTTACTATTTTGCGAAACTTATGAATTTAGATTTAGAAATTATTTACAGCATGATGCCTCGATCTGTAACAGCTCCTATTGCTATGGGTATTTCTGATTTAATTGGAGGCGTTCCATCTTTGACTGCAATTATTACTATTTTAACTGGAATTGTTGGAGCTTCTTTTGGAACTTTTGCATTAGACGTTTTGCGAGTTAAAGATATGACAGCTAGGGGATTTGCATTTGGTTTAGCAAGTCACGGCATTGGAACAGCAAGGGC